>NZ_QPFS01000085.1:0-22592 GCF_010906995.1 Rhodopseudomonas sp. WA056
CACATGCCCGATCACGCTCGCAAGCCCCGCCACATACCTCGCAAACCGTACTTCACTGCCGCCGTCGAAATCGAGACTCATTTGGCGCCTCCATCTGCCAAAATCTGAATCTCAATAGATACTTGAGTCCCGCCTCACAGGCCCGCGACCTTGTGACTCAGTACAATTAGGCGCACTCGCGCCGTAACCCACCAGCTTTCGACGAAACGTAGATCGGTGGGTTACGCGCTCCGCGCTAACCCACCCTACGGCGCCATCGTCGCAGCGACGATGTTCATCAGCCCGGCCGGGGCGACGCCGAAGATCACGATCAGGGCGATGCAGACGATCAACAGGCCGCGATCGAGTCGATGCAGCGGCTCGGATTCGTCGTGAGTGTGGCCGACGAACGGCGCGGTGAAGAACTTCGCGTAGTAGAAGAAGCCGAGCGACGAGCCGGCGACCACGATCCCGACCAGCACCCACAGCCCGCCATCGATCAGGACCCGCAGCAGGAACAGTTTGGCGATGAAACCGCCCGCCGCCGGCAAGCCGGCGAGCGATAGCAGCGACAGCGACAGCGCGATCGCCTCCAGCGGGCGCCGCTTCATCAGCCCGTGCAGATCCGGCAGCGTCGGGGCGCGGCCGAGCGCGGCAGAGACGCACAGCGCGCCCAGCATCGCTGGCGCATAGATCGCCAGATAGAACAGCACCGCCTCGCCGGCATGCGGCGTGCCGGAGGCGATAATCAGCGCGATGTAGCCGGAATGCGCGATCGTCGAATAGCCGAGCATCCGCGGCAGTTGCGGCTGCCGCAGCGCCAAAAGGTTGCCGATCAGCACCGAGGCGCCGCCGAGCGCGGCGAGCCCCTGGCTCCACACCGGCTCAGGCAGATGGCCACTCAGCGCCAGCCGCAGAATCACGATCGCAACCGCCGATTTCGATACCACGCCGGCCAGCGTCGCGGCGCTGGCGGGTGCGGCTTCGAACGCGTCGGGCGTCCACATGTGGAACGGCACCAGCGAGAACTTGAACGCGAGCCCGGCCAGCAGCAGCGCGGTGCCGAATGCGGTCAGCGCACCGCGGCCGCCCCAATCGGCGAACGCCAGCGCGCCGGTCTCGGCGAAGATCAGCGCAATGCCGAGCAGCAGCGCGGAAGACGCCAGCCCGCTCATCACCAGAAACTTGTAGGCCGCCTCCAGCCCCTGCCGGGTGAGGCGAAACGCGAACAGCGCGATCAGCGACAGGCTGAGGATCTCGACGCCGAGAAACAGCGTCGCCGCATGGCCGGCACCCGCCAGCGTCGCCGCACCGATCGCAACCAGCACCAGCAGCGACGGCGCTTCCTTCGCAGGGTGGCCGGTGCGCAGGAACAACAGCGCGCCGAGCGACACCAGGCACGCGAACACGATGCCGAACCGCGCCGGCCCGTCGTCGGTGAACAGCGCCCCCATCGGCGCCGCCGGCGCACCGATCCGCAGCAACGCCACCGCGGCGGCAAGCGCCAGCCCTGCCGCGGCCGCCGCCTGGACGATCTGCAGCCTCGCCAGCGGCACCAGCATCATCGCCGCGACGGCGGCGATGGCCAGCACCACGATCGGCGACAGGGCTGCGAATTGGGCTGCGGTCATGGCGCGGCGATCACGGCGTCTGGATCAGCGCGGCCTTGATCGCCGGCTCGAGCAGCGCCAGCAGGCTCTGCGGATAGAGGCCGACGATCAGCGTTCCGATGCCCATCACCAGGATCGGCCAGTACTCACGCCAGGTCATGTCGGCGAGCGGCGGCTTGGGCTGCGGCAGCCCGAACACCAGCCCCTTGAGCAACCGCGTGGCGTAGATCACCGAAACCACCAGGGTCGACAACGCCAGCAGCGCGAACACCCAATTGACCTGGAAGATGCCGACCACCACCAGCGCTTCGCCGACGAAGTTGGCGGTGCCGGGCAGCGCCAGCAGCGCCGAGCAGAACAGCGCGAACGCCGCGGCGAATTTCGGCGCGGTCTGCTGCAGGCCGCCGAGCTGGCGCAGATCACGGGTATGGGTGCGCTCGTACAGCGCGCCGATCAGCAGGAACAGCGCCGAGGCCGAGAACGAGTGCGCGATCATCTCGACCGCGGCGCCGGCCAGCGCGTAGTGCACGCCGGCGGAGATGCCCATCAGCACGATCGACATGTGGGCGATCGACGTATAGGCGACCAGCCGCTTGGCGTCGTTCTGGCCGCAGGCGACTAGGCCGCCATACAGCGCGCCGGCGGCGCCGAGCGCGATGCCGTAGGGCGAGACCGCCGCGAGGCCGTCCGGAAACAACATCGGGGCGAACCGGAACAGACCGTAGGCGCCGGTCTTCAACAGCAGGCCGGCGAGCAGGATCGAGCCCGCGGTCGGCGCCAGCGTATGCGCCTCCGGCAGCCAGGCGTGGAACGGCGGCACCGACAATTTGACCATGAAGGCCAGCGAGAAGCCGAGCAGCATCCAGACCTGAACCGGAGTCGACAGCTTCATTTCGGCGAGTTCGAAGGCGCTGAAGGTCATGTGGTCGGCCATCGCCGCCAGCGCGAACGACGCCGCCAGCAGACCGAACCCGGCGACCGCGTTGAAGATCAGGAATTTCAGCGCCGCGCCTTCCTTGTCGCCGTGGCCCCACACTGCGATCAGGGTGAACGCCGGCACCAGCATCGCTTCCCAGAAGAACGCGAAGATCAGAAGATCGAACGACAGGAACACGCCGACCGAAGCCGCCACCGTCCAGCACAGGCTGGCGTGAAACAGGCCGGACTGGGTGCGGATCTCCGACCACGACGCCATCACCGAGATGATGCCGAGCCCGGCGGCGAGCGCGACCATCGCCGCCGACAGGCCGTCGATCGCGAATTCCAGCGAGATGCCGAACGACGGCACCCACGGATACGACACCTTGTCGTACCAGCGACCTTCGTCCCCGGTGGCGACGATTGCGATCAGCAGCACCAGCATCAGTGCGAAGGTCGCGATCGTGATCCAGCGCTCGCGCTCGCCCTTGCCGGCGGCGAAGAATGCGACGAGGCCGCCGAATGCAGGCAGCAGAATGAGCGCAATCAACGCCATGACGTCCCCCAGGCAAACAACAGAAGTCCCGCGCAACCGAGCGCGATCCACAGCGAGTGATCGCGGACGCGGCCGGTCTGCGTCCGCCGCGCCAGCGCCCAGGCGTGGCCGACGCCGCCGGCCATGCCCATCCAGGCACGATCGATCCGGTCCGGATTGAAGCGCGCCACAAAGAATCCGACGAAAAGCCGGGCCACGACGATCAACAGCCGGCCGACCGGATCGCCGGACACCATCCGGACCACCGGCGTCTGGCCGTCGGTCACCCGCGTGATCAGGTCGGTGCGAATGCCGCGCACCTCGCCGGCGCCACGGCCGAGCGGATCGTCGGACACGAGTCCGGGGACGTCAACGCCCTCGCGCCGCCGCGCCACCGCGTCGGCCACCGCCTCGGTGCCCTCGGCGTTGCCCAGCACTGTCGCGACACGGCGGAAGCGCCGGACGAAGTAGTAATAATACAGCACCTCGAGTCGGAAGATCCGGACGTGGCGCATCCGTTGCGCCAGCGCCTCGAGCTTCTGCGGGTGTTTCACCAATTGCCGCGCCAGCAGCACGCCGAGGATCGGAGCGGCGGCGCCGAGTAGCGTCGGCAGCAGCGGCGTATGCACCGCGTCGCCGCCGGCGAACTGGATCAGCGCGCCGACCGAAAGGCCACCGACGACGGCGACCAGCGTCAGTACCGTCAGCGGCACCACCACGGCGAGACCGCCCCAGGGCGGCGCCGCAAGATCGGCGGTCTGGCTGGCGGCGACGAACACGACTCGGAACGCATAGGCGCCGGTCAGCACCGCGGCGGTCGCGGCCAGCAGCCACAACGGCACGCCCCACGGCCCGCTACTCCACACCGCGGCGAGCACGGCTTCCTTCGAGTACCAGCCGGCGGTGATCACCGGCAGGCCGGCGAGCGAGGCGGCGCCGACCGCGAAGCTCCAGAACGCCAGCGGCTGGCGATAGCGCGAGCCACGCAGCGCCTCGATCGCGGTCGAGCCGCCGGCGGCGTGGCTCATCACGCCGGCGCTGAGGAACAGCAGCGACTTGAACACCGCGTGGATGGCGAAATGCGACAGCGCCACCGCCGGCGCGCCGAGCCCGAGCGCCAGAACCATGAAACCGATCTGGCTCATGGTCGAGAACGCCAGCAGCTTTTTGACGTCGGTCTGAACCAGCGCCACCAGCGCGCCGAACGCGGCGGTGAGGATGCCGAGCATCGCCACCATCGCCGAAATTTCCGGCGCGGCGGCGAACAACGGTGCCAGCCGGGCGAGCAGGATCACGCCGGCAGCGACCATGGTGGCCGAATGCAGCAGCGCCGACACCGGGGTCGGGCCGGCCATCGCGCTGGGCAGCCAGGTGTGGAACGGGATCTGCGCCGACTTGCCGAGTGCACCGAGCGCGATCAGCCCGGCGATCGGCGCCAGCCGCCACGGATCGATTCCCGGCACTGCCGCGAGCATCCCGTCGAGCCGGGTGGTGCCGGCATTGAGGAACAGCATCATCAGGCCGGCGAGCAACAGGCTGTCGGCGACGCGGGTGGTGATCAGCGCCTTGCGCCCCGACGCCACCGCCTTCGGCAGCTTGTCGTAGAACGCGATCAGCATGAAGCTGCACAGGCCGATGGTTTCCCAGCCCAGGAAAAGCAGGATGACGTCGGCGGCGAACACCACCGCCAGCATCCCGGCCAGGAACAGGTTCATCACCGCGAAGAACCGGCGCAGATCGGCCAGCGGCTCCGACGCCATGTAGGCGCCCGAATAGATCAGCACCAGCGCGCCGACCAGCACCACCGTGCCGCCGGTGACCATGCTGAGCGGATCCATCGACATCGCGATCTGCGCGACGAACACGCCGGTGTCGATCGACAGGATCGGCACCACCGCGCCGGCGACGCAGACGCCTTCAATGCAGGACAGCCCGACCGGGAAGAACAGGATCGCCGGCAGCACCGCGGCGCCGACCCCCAGCGCGATCACCGCGGCGCGCGACAGCGGCACCGGGATCAGCGACAAGATCACGAAGCCGAGCAGCGCCGGCACCGGGACGTAGGGGAGCAGATGCGCCATGCTCACCCCTTCAGCCCGCTGATGGCGTCGCTGTCGTCGGTGCCGGTGAGGCGGCGCAGGCGCAGGAACAGCGCCAACCCGACCGCGACTTCGGCGGCGGCGAGCGTCAGCACCAGGATGAACATGCCCTGCCCTTCCGGATCGGCGTGATAGGCGCCGGCCGCGATGAAGGCGAGCGCCGGACCGCTGAGCGCGACCTCCAATGCGACGAGCTGGAACATCATACCGCGACGCGCCAGCACACCGAACACGCCGACCGCGAACAGGCCGGCGGCCAGGATCATGATGCCGATCAGATCGGAGCCGGTCATGATCCGCTCCTCGGGCTGCGATCGCTGCGGCCGATGTGACGGACGCCGATCAGGCCGGCGAGCAGCAGCAGCGAGGCGAGTTCGACCGCCAGCGCCCAGCGCCCGAACAGCAGCTTGCCGACCTCCTGCGCGGACACTGGCGCCGGCTGGCCGGCGGCGGTGAGGCCGAATTCGCCGAACACGAACGGGGCTATGATCAGCACCGACATCAGGAGCGGCACCGGCCAGGCGCCGCGCAGCAGCGCGCGCTCGCGCGTGATCGCTTCGGGCGAGACCGGCAGCGTCATCACAACGAACACGAACAGCACCACGATGGCGCCGGCATAGACCAGGATCAGCAGCACCGCAGCGAACGCAGCGCCGAGCGCGAAGAAGCACACCGCCAGCGCCAGCAGCGTCACCACCAGATACAGCAGCGCGTGGACCGCATTCGGCCGCGTCACCGACAGCGCCGCCGAGATCAGCGCGAAGGCGCCGGCATAGATCGCGAGCAGCGAGCTCATGGCAGCAGCCCCTTCAGGTCGACCGGCGGCGCCTCGTGCTCCGCCTCGCCCTTGTCTTTGCCGGGGATCGCCTTGCCGGCGACCGACCAATAGCGATAGCCGCGCACCTTGCCCTCACCGGAGATCAGCAAATCGTGCTTCTCGTACACCAGCGCGTCGCGGCGCCATTCGGACAATTCGTAGTCCGGCGTGAGCTGGATAGCCGCGGTCGGGCAGGCGTCTTCGCAGAAACCGCAGAAGATGCAGCGGGCGAAGTTGACGCGGAAATGCTCCGGATACCAGCGGCCGTCGTCGGCCACCGCCTTGGCCAGATCGATGCAGCCGACCGGGCACACGGTCGCGCACAGATTGCAGGCGACGCAGCGCTCCTGGCCGTCCGGATCGCGGGTCAGCACGATGCGGCCGCGGGCGCGCGGATACAGCTTCGGCTTCTCTTCCGGATAGAGCTGGGTCTCCGGCTTGACGAACAGCTTGCGACCGACCCGCAGCAGGGCTTCGAGCCATCCGAATCCGATCATGACGCGCTCCTCGCCACCACGACGATGCCGGTCAGCAGCAGGTTGAGCAGCGACAGCGGCAGCGCCACCTTCCAGGCGAAGCCGAGCAACTGGTCGTAGCGCGGTCGCGGCAGCGTCGCGCGCAGCCAGACGAACGCGACGGCGATCGCCGCGGTCTTAAGCCCGAACCAGATCGGCCCCGGCAGCCACGGGCCGAGCCAGCCGCCGAAGAACAGCGTCACCGCCAGCGCCGACACCAGCAGCACAGCGAGATATTCGCCCAGGAAGAACAGGCCGAACGACATCCCGGTATATTCGGTGATGAAGCCGGCGACGAGATCGTTCTCGGATTCCGGCAGATCGAACGGCAGCCGGTGGGCCGCGGCGACACCCGCGATGGTGAACAGCACCATGCCGAGAGGTTGCAGCAGAACGAACCAGGCGCCGCGCTGCGCCTCGACGATCTCGGTCATCGACAGCGAGCCTGCCAGCATCACCACGCCCATTACCGACAGGCCGAGGAACACCTCGTAGGCCAGCATCTGCGCGGCGGCGCGCATACCGCCGAGCAGCGCGAATCGGTTGTGCGACGCCCAGGCGCCGAGCACCACCGCATAGGCGGTCAGGCCCATCATGCTCAGCAGGAACAACAGCCCCACATCCACCGATGCCAGCGCCCAGCCGTCACCGATCGCCACGACGCCGAAGCCGGCGAGCACCGGCGTCGCGGCGACGGCCGGCGCCAAGATGTAGAGCAGCTTGTCGGCGCCCGGCGGCGGCCGATCCTCTTTGGTGAGGATCTTCACGGTGTCTGCGACCCATTGCAGCGAGCCAAACGGGCCGACGCGGTTCGGACCGTAGCGCTCCTGCACGAAGCCGAGCAGTCGCCGCTCGACCCAGGTGAACGTGCCGGCGAGCACAAGCAGCACCATGATCAGCGCGACCGAGATGGTGGCGGTGATGATCATCCCGATCATGGCGCCGCCTCGACCTTGACCCGGCGCAGCGGACCGCGCGGCTGGCACGAGCCGGCGCTGATCACCACGGTGCCGCGCGGCACCGTTGCGTCGAGCGTCACCACCGGCGCGCAGGGATTGCCGTCGACCTGCACCGCGGCGCCGTCACGGAAACCATGAAGCGCCGCATCGTCAGGATGCAGCAGCAATCGCGGCGCCGGCCGGCGCGCAGCAAGTAGCGCACTGGCGCGGCTCAGCTCGCCGCCGGTGAAGGCGTCGTGCAACGGGATCAGCCACAGTCCCTCGCCGGCGAGGGCCGGCGGCGGCACGGCCTCCGGCAGCGACGCTTCGCCCGGCCTGATCAGCAAGGCGCCGGGATCGCCGCCGCGCAGCGGCCCGCCGACTTCTTCCAGGAATCGCGTGACGTTGTTGGCCGAGTGCAGGCCGGAGGTCTTGTAGCTGGTGATCAAAGGCGGCGGCACCGCGGTGCCGCGCGCGCCTTTGATGCCGAAGGTCATCGGGCCGTCGTGATCGACCGGGATCACCGCATCGGCGAACTGCCCGGCGCGATCGTCCGCGGTGCGGCCGGTGTAGGGCCGCGGCGCGCGGGTGACCTTGCCGTCGGGCATTCCGAAATCTTCGCCCGGCGCGGCGTCGGCCACCGCCACGAGATCGGGACGCTCGACGATGAGATCGCCGATCAGCGCGTCGAGCCCGTGCCAATCGCCGGCACCGAACGCATCGAGCCGCCGCCAGCTCGCCGGCGCGGAATCCTGTGGCGCCACCGCGGCGAAGAAGCGCTGCGCTCGGCCTTCATAGTTGACGAAGGTGCCGGTCGCCTCGGTGAACGGCGCCACCGGCAGCGCAACCGCCGCACGCGCCGTGGTCTCATTGGCCATCGAGTCCAGCGCGACCACGCCCTTTGCGGCGGCAAACAGCCGCTCGACACTGGCGCGCGGGGCACGGTCGAACAGATCGTTCTCGAGCACGATCGCGGTCTTGGCACCGCCGCGCTCGAGCAAAGCGGCAGCGCTGTCGAGGCCGTCGCCGCCGAGCAGCGCCAGACCGATGCTGTTGGCCTCCGGCGCCAGCAGCACGATCCGCGCCTTGGCACCGAGCGCCGCGACGATGTGCGCCGCCGCCTCGATGATCTCAGCCGACATCAGGGCGCAACCGGCGACGATCAGCGGCCGCTCGGCATTCGCCAGGATCTCAGCCACACGCGCCGCTTCCGAATGCTCCTCGACCGCGTCGGCAGGGCCTGCGCCAAGCACGGCCGCAACGCTCGCGCCGAACGCGGCAACGCCTTGCGGGTCGAGCCGCAGCGACAGCGTGGCGAGATCGTCGAGCGCATCGGGTAGCGGCGTCGCCAGCACGATCGGCGAGCGGCGTCCTTCGCCGGCGGTACGGACTGCCGGATCGAGGAAGGCGTGCACCCCCTTCTGCGCCGCAAGCTCGCGCTCGGCGCCACGCGCAGTCTGTCGCAGCGCCAGCGCCAGTCGCGGCGCGGTGCCGGTGAGATTCTCGCCGAGCACCAGCACGGCATCGGCGTGCTCGACCTCGTGCAGCGACGCGATCTTCGCAGGACCGGCACGCAGGATCTCGAGGATGCGGCGCACCAGGCCGGCTTCGACGTCGGAGACGCCAGCGAAGAACCGCTCCGGCCCGACCAGACGCTGCAGCGCGTAGTTGGCTTCCAGCGAGGCGCGCGGCGAGCCGATCCCGATCGCGCCTTCGGCCACGATGGCATGGGCGGCGGAGGCGGCCTCGTGCTCGCTCGCCGGCGCGCCGCCGATCAGCGGCTGCCGCAGCCGATGCTCGGAGACGACGTGCAGCGGACCATAGCGGCCGCGATCGCAGATGAAGTAGCCGTTGAGCGCGCCGTGGTAGCGGTTCTGCACCCGCTTCACCCGGCCGTCGCGCTGGTCGACCAGGATGTTGCAGCCGAGCGAGCAATGCGGGCAGATCGACGGCGTCGCCCGCATGTCCCATTTGCGCGAATAATCGCGTGACCAGCCTTTGTCGTTGAACACGCCGGTCGGACACACTTCGGCGAGATTGCCGGCAAACGGGCTTTCCAGCGGACCATCCTCGGCACGGCCGAAATACACGTTGTCATGGGCGCCGAACGCGTCGAGATCGCGCCCGCCCGCATAGTCGCGATAGAACCGGGTGCAGCGATAGCAGGCGATGCAGCGGTTCATCTCGTGCGTCACCAGCGGCCCGAGATCCTGGTTGCGATGGGTACGTTTGGTGAACTTGTAACGGCGATCGATATGGCCGGTGGCGACCGTCATGTCCTGCAGATGGCAGGAGCCGGCCTCCTCGCACACCGGGCAATCGTGCGGATGGTTGACCATCAGCCACTCGATCACCTGGGCGCGGAATGCCACCGCTTCCGGATCGCTCACCGACACCCGCTCGACATCGGCGACCGGCGTCATGCAGCTCATGACGATGCGGCCTTCCTTGTCGTCCGGGCCGTCATAGACTTTCACGGCGCACTGACGGCAGGCGCCGACCGAGCCGAGCGCGCCGTGCCAGCAGAAATACGGCACGTCGATGCCATGGGTCAGACACGCCGACAGCAGATCCTCGCCGTCCTTGGCTTCGATGACGCGGCCGTCGATCTCGATCTTTTTCTTGGTCATGCGCGGCCCACCGGACAGAAGCCCTGGAGGTGGGCCGTGAAGATGTCGCCGAAGCGTTCGAGACCGCTGCGCAGCGGCGTCAGCGCGCCGGTGTTGAGATCGCAGTAGGAGCGGCCCGACGGGCCGGACAGCGCGACGTGCTGATGAAGTAGGTCGATGTCGGCGCGCGTGCCCTTGCCGGCTTCGAGCGTATCGAGCAGCTTCGATACCCACGGCAGGCCGTCACGGCACGGCGTGCACAGCCCGCAGCTCTCGCGCGCATAGAACCGCATATGACGCCCGATCGCCGCCACCGGACAGGCGCGATCATCGAGCACGATCAGCGCCCCGGTGCCGAGCGAACTGCCGGCCTTCTTGGTGCTGGTGAAATCGAGCGGCACGTCGAGCTCGGCCTTCTCGAAGAACGCGGTGGCGCCGCCGCCGGGCTGGAATGCCAGCAGCGCACGGCCATTGCGAATGCCGCCGGCACGATGCAGCAGCTCACGCGCGGTGGAGCCCATCGGCGCTTCGATCAGTTGCGGACGCTCGACGCAGCCGGAGATGCCATACAGCTTGGTGCCGCCTTCGTCGGTGAACGACAGCGACCGATACCAGTCGGCGCCGTTCTCGATGATCGACGGCACCGACGACAGTGTCTCGACATTGTTGACCGTGGTCGGCCGTCCCCACAGGCCGCTGACCGCCGGATAAGGCGGCCGATGCCGCGGCACCGGACGCTCGCCCTCGATCGCGGCGATCAGTGCGGTCTCTTCGCCGACGATGTAGCGGCCGGCCGAGGCGTGGACCCGCATCGTCAGATCGAAACCGGAGCCGAGAATGTCGCGTCCGAGCAGGCCGCTCGCTTCCGCCTCGGCGATCGCGCGGCTCAGCGCAGCGGCAGCGGCGCGATACTCGTCGCGGACCAGGATGATCACTTCGGTGGCGCCGATCGCGTAAGCCGCGATGGTCGCGCCCTCGATCAGTTGATGCGGCAGCGCCTCCATCAACAGCCGGTCCTTGAACGAGCCCGGCTCGGTCTCGTCGCCGTTGACGCAGAGATAGCGCGCGCCCGGACCGGCTCTCTCGCTGCCGGTACGCATGAAGCGCCATTTGTTGGCGGTCGGGAAGCCGGCGCCGCCGCGGCCACGTAGCCCCGCGGCTTCGACCATCGCGATGATTGCTTCGGGGCTGTGGCGCTTGAGCGCCAGCGACAGCGCCGCGTAGCCGCCGAGCCCACGCCAGGCGGCAAGGCTGTGCGGCTGACGGTCGGCGCGCGCGCGGCCGGTGAGCGGCTTGTCGCTCATGGTGTGTCTCCCACCGCCGCGCCGCCGATCAGCGCGTCGAGATCGTCCGGCGTCAGCGGACCGATCAGCTTACGTTCCGGGCCGACCAGCGCCACCGGGGCGCGATCGCAGCCGCCGACGCAGCAGATGTTGATCAGCGTGAACTTGCCGTCGGGCGTGGTTTCACCGAAGCCGATGCCGAGCTTGCTCATCACCGCATCGCGCACCGCATCGCCGCCGCACAGATAGCAGCTCAGCCCGTCGCAGAGCAGGATCACGGTATCGCCGACCGGGACGCGGAAGATCTGACTGTAGAACGTCGCCAGCGCGTCGATCTCGGCTGCCGTGACGCCGAGCACATCGGCGGCTTCCTTCAGATGCGCGTCGGACACCCAGCCTTCGGCTTCCTGCACCAGCTTCAGCGCTTCCACCATCGCAGCCTTCGCGCCGCCGTGGGTGGCGGCAGCGTGCTGGATCGCGGTCTTGAGGGCGGGACTGAGGCTCATCGGTCGACGTCCGACATCACGTAGTCAATGCTACCGAGATAGGCGACGAGATCGGCCACCATCATGCCGGGGGCGACTGCGGAAATCATCTGCAGATGCGCGAACGACGGCGTACGAATCCGGGTGCGATAGCTCGACGGCTCGCCATCCGAAATCAGCGCGAACTGCGTCAGG
Organism: Rhodopseudomonas sp. WA056; assembly: GCF_010906995.1. Lineage (NCBI taxonomy): Bacteria > Pseudomonadati > Pseudomonadota > Alphaproteobacteria > Hyphomicrobiales > Nitrobacteraceae > Rhodopseudomonas > Rhodopseudomonas sp. WA056. The sequence continues at coordinate 11,984 of NZ_QPFS01000085.1, forward strand.
CCGCGCACGGTCTCGACCTGGCCGGTGTATTCGCCCGGCGGCAGCACCGGACCCCAGCTCGTGCTGACGAAGTGATGGATCATGGTCTCGATGTCGTGCAGCATCCGCTCGCGCGGCGGCGGCGTCGTCAGCGGATGATCGGCCTTGATCGGGCCGGACGGCATGTTGTCGACGCACTGCCGGATGATCTTCAGCGATTGCCGGATCTCTTCGACCCGCACCACGGTGCGGTCGTAGCAATCGCCGGCGTGGCCGACCGGAATCTCGAAGTCGAAGTTTTCGAACCCCGCATAGGGCCGCGCCTTGCGCACATCCCAGGCATAGCCGGTGGCGCGCAGGCCCGGACCGGTGACGCCCCAGTCGAGCGCCATCGCGGTGTCGTAGGCCGCAATGCCCTTGGTGCGCGCGCGGAAAATCTCGTTGCGCAGCACCATGCCTTCGTAGTCGTCGAGCCGCGACGGCATCCAGTCGAGAAACTCGCGAACCAGCTTCTCCCAGCCGTCTGGCAGATCCATCGACAGGCCACCGATGCGGAAGAAGCCGGGATGCATCCGGGCGCCGGTGATCGACTCGATCACCCGGTAGCCGCGCTCGCGGTCGGTGAACATGTAGAACACCGGCGACATCGCCCCGGTGTCCTGCGCCATGGTGCCGTAGAACAGCAGGTGGTTCATGATGCGAAACATTTCCGACAGCATGATCCGCACCGTCAGCGCACGGTCCGGCACCTTGATGCCGCAGGCCTTCTCGACCGCCTGCAAATAAGGCATCTCGCCCATCACCCCGCCCAGGTAATCGACGCGATCGGTGTAGGGCAGGAAGTTGTGCCAGGTCTGGCGCTCGGCCATCTTCTCGGCGCCGCGATGGTGGAAGCCGATATCGGGGCGCGCCGCGACGATCTCCTCGCCGTCGAGCGCCAGCACGATCCGGAACACGCCGTGGGTCGCCATCGAATGCGGCCCGTAGTTCAGGATCATCAGTTCGACGCCGTCGCGATGCGTCGGCAGGCCGAACTTCTCCGGATCGGCCGCGAGTGCATGTTCCTTCGCGTCGAACAGAGCCGCCGTCATGTTGAACAGCGGCCGCTCGGTGGCGCGACCCGGCTGGGTCTTGCGCATCGGGTGGCCTTCCCAGCCCGGCGGCAGCAGGATGCGCAGCGAGTGCGGCTGAGCTTCGAACTCGACGCCGAACATGTCGTAGGCTTCGCGCTCGTACCACGGCGCGTTGGGAAACACCGTGCCGATCGACTTGGCGCGCGGATATTCGGCATCGAGCGCGATCTTGAGCCGGATGTCGGCATTGCGCTCGTGCGACATCAGATGGCTGGCGATGGTGATGCCCGACGGCGGCAGACCCTCGCGATGCTTGCGTGCGGTCTCGTCGATCGCCCACAGGTCGACCAGCATCCTGAACGGCCGGTCGATCTCGTGCTTCAGAAAGCGATGCACGTCGATCGTCGCGTCCGGCCGAATCCATACGGTCGGAAACCGATCGGCAGTAACTTGCTGGCCCAGCACCGCATCCTTGAAGCGCGCGCTGAGCTCGGTGACGAGTTCGGATGCGCTCACAATGACTCCGGCGGATCGAGCAGGGTCTGCGCCATACGTTCGTCGCGGCGCTGGTCGCGCCGGCGCGGCGCGTCGAAGCCGAGGCCGGCGGTGTTGCCGACGGTGACGCCGAGCGGGCGCCGCTCGCTGCCGACCTGCTGCTGCAGCATGATCAGCGCGTCGAGCACCGCCTCCGGCCGCGGCGGACAGCCGGGGATGTAGACGTCGACCGGAATGAAGCGATCGACGCCCTGCACCACCGAATAGATGTCGTACATGCCGCCCGAACAGGCGCAGGCCCCCATCGCGATCACCCAGCGCGGCGCGCGCATCTGCTCGTACAGCCGCAGCAGCGGCGCCGCCATCTTGTGAAACACGGTGCCGGACACGACCAGCAGATCGGCCTGGCGCGGCGAAGCCCGGATCACTTCGGCGCCGAACCGCGCCTGATCGTAGACCGGGGTCAGCACCGTGACCTGTTCGACGTAGCAGCACGACAGCCCGAAATTGAACGGCCACAGGCTGTGCTTGCGCGACCACGCGGTGAGGTCTTCGAGCGTGGTGAACAGGCTCGACAGCGCCATATGTTCTTCAACCGAGCGCTGTTCGCCCGGCATGCCCGGATGGTGCGGCGTTATCGTCATCGGCGCTTGCCCTTGACCCAGTCGAGCGCGCCGTCGAGCCACAGATACACCAGCGCCAGCAACAGCACCCCGATGAACACCGCCGCTTCGATCAGGCCGAGCCAGCCGGTGTCACGCGCGGCGACCGCCCAGGCGAACAGAATCGCGGCTTCCATGTCGAAGATCACGAACAGCGCGGCGATTAGAAAATACGGCGCATTCAGCGGCCCCTGCTGCGGCTGCGCCGGCAGCACGCCGCCTTCGTAGGGCACGTCGGGGCGCGCACCGGCGCGCTTCTCGCGCAGCCAGGCTGCGACCACGATGATCGCCGCAACGATCCCGGCCGACAGTGCGACGTGGATGGCGAGTGCGGCGCCCGAATCGATCGGAAGGGTCAGATCACCCACCGGCAAGGCTCCAACAAACAGCGGAAGAGCGGATCACGAACGATCCGACGTGGGGTGTAGAAGTCGGGTTGTTAACGCATCGTCACCATGCCATCCGACCCGTCAAGCCCGGTTGACGCGGATCAACTCCGCGGCCACGATAACGTGAGAATCTTGCTGTGATTTCCGACACTTGGAACTTGGTAACAGATCCCGGAAAGGTGCTGTGCGGCAGGGCTTTGTACAGTCCTCGCGGTGCACCCGAGGCACCCGAATCGCCCCCCTCGCAAATCTGCGGCACGTTGCCACGCTGAACAAACGACCACGCCCCCGCAACCGCGGCGACAGCATCGGCGACGGCGCCGCGGAGCCGCCCGCGGTTTTGCGGACAGCCTCGCCGAAACCACACGTGGACAGGCCTGCAGGCGCATTTCCGCCCGGCTCTGAAATGATCTATTGATAGTTGTCTCATCCTGGGCCGACCGATGTCGCTGCTTCATCTCTACACCCGCGTATTGCAACTGCTCGGCGGGGAGGCACGGCTCGGCTGGATTCTCGCGGTCGCCAACCTGCTGCTCGCCACCGCACAATTCGCCGAGCCGGTTCTGTTCGGTCGCATCGTCGACGTGATGAGCGGCAATCTCGCGACCGGCGCGCTGGTGCCGGAGACGCGGTCGCCCTGGCCACTGCTCGGCGCCTGGGCCTGCTTCGGCCTGTTCACCATTCTATGCTCTGCAATCGTCGCGCTGCAGGCCGACCGACTCGCGCACCGGCAGCGCCAGGCGGTGCTGACCAGCTATTTCGAGCACATCCTGCAATTGCCGATCAGCTTCCACACCGGCACCCATTCGGGCCGGCTGATGAAGGTGATGCTGCAAGGCACCGACGCGCTGTGGCGGATGTGGCTCGGCTTCTTCCGCGAGCACTTCGCCGCGATCCTGTCGCTGGTCGTGCTGCTCCCGCTGTCGCTGTACATCAACTGGCGGCTGGCGATCCTGTTGTTCGTGCTGTGCGTGGTGTTCACGGTGCTCACCACGCTGGTGGTGCACAAGACCTACGGCAAGCAGGGCGAGGTCGAAGCGCAGTACAGCGACCTGTCGGCGCGCGCCTCGGACGCGCTCGGCAACGTCGCGCTGGTGCAGAGCTTCGTCCGCGTCGACGCGGAGGTTCAGAGCCTGCGCAACGTCTCCGGACGGCTGCTCGCGGCGCAGATGCCGGTACTGTCGTGGTGGGCGCTGGTGACGGTGATCACCCGGGCCTCGACCACCATCACGGTGCTGGCGATCTTCACGCTCGGCATCTGGCTCAACCAGCAGGGTCTCACCAGCGTCGGCGAGATCGTGATGTTCGTTTCGTTCGCGACGCTGCTGATCCAGCGACTCGAGCAGGTGGTGAATTTCATCAATAACGTGCTGATGGAAGCACCGCGGCTGCGCGAGTTCATCGACGTGCTCGACACCGTGCCGGCGGTGCGCGACCGCAGCGACGCCATCGACCCCGGCCGGCTGTCCGGCCTGGTGGAATTCCAGAACGTGTCGTTTTCCTACGACGGCAGGCGCCCGGCGGTGGAGGATCTGAGCTTCACCGCGCTGCCCGGCGACACCATCGCGCTGGTCGGCGCCACCGGCGCCGGCAAGTCGACCGCGATCGCACTGCTGCACCGGGCGTTCGATCCGCAATCCGGCATCGTCAAGATCGACGGCATGGATATCCGCGGCCTGACGCTTGCCGGCCTGCGGCGGAACATCGGTGTGGTGTTTCAGGAGGCCCTGCTGTTCGATCGCTCGATCGCCGACAATTTGAGGGTCGGCAAGCCGGACGCCACCCTCGACGAGCTGCGCCTCGCCGCCGAACGCGCGCAGGCGCTGGAGTTCATCGAGCGCAGCGAGCACACATTCGATACCAATGCCGGCGAACGCGGACGGATGCTGTCCGGCGGCGAACGGCAGCGGCTGTCGATCGCCCGCGCATTGCTGAAAGACCCGCCGATCCTGATCCTCGACGAAGCCACCTCGGCACTCGACGCGGTGACCGAGGCGAAGGTCAACCTCGCGCTCGACGAGGTGATGAAAGGTCGCACCACCTTCGTGATCGCGCATCGGCTGTCCACGATCCGCGACGCCACCCGTATTCTGGTGTTCGACAACGGCAAAGTGATCGAAAGCGGAACGTTCGACGAACTGGTGGCCCGCGGCGGCGCTTTCGCCGAATTGGCGCGGGCGCAGTTCATGGTGCAGGAGAGGACGCGCTCCGCCGTCGCCCCGGCCGCCGACGCGCAGCGCTGAGCGGTCGAATTTCAGCCCCTTTCATCCACGATTACCGGGCCCCAGCCCTGTTCTGCGGGCGCGAGCCGGTATAGGGTCGGGTTTGCTGGGGCCACCGCCTGAAACCCGAACGTCACCGCGCCGCGATCGTCTCGCCGGCGCGACGGAACTCACAGGACCGGAATCGGAACGTGCCTTTGATCAACGCACAGCCTCGCCGTTCATCCTCGTTTTTGGCCATCGTCGCGGCGGCGCTGCTGTCGCTGACCGTGCTGCCGCGCGCCGCCAGTGCCGAGGCGCTGCTGCTGATCGAAGCCGACACCGGCAAGGTGCTGCAGGCCGACAACGCAACCTATCCGTGGCATCCGGCCTCGCTCACCAAGCTCATGACCCTGTACGTGACGCTGCAGGCGGTGAAACAGGGTCGCCTCACCCAGGATAGTCTGCTGACGGTGTCGCCGATCGCGGCCGCGCAATCGCCGTCGAAAATGGGCTTTGGCCCCGGCACCCAGATCACCGTCGACAACGCGCTGAAGATGATGATGGTGAAGTCGGCCAATGACATGGCCGTTGTGCTGGCGGAAGGCGTCGGCGGCTCGGTCGACGGCTTCTCGGCGATGATGAACGACACCGCGGCGCGGCTGGGGATGACGCAGACCCGCTACGTCAACCCCAACGGCCTGCCCGCCGAAGAACAGGTGACGTCGGCCCGCGACCAGGCGATCCTCGCCCGCGCGGTCATTCGGGATCTGCCGGAGTACGAGTATTACGTCCACATTCCTGCGATCCGCTTCGGCAAGCGGGTGACGCGAAATTTCAACAAGCTGATCGGCCGCTACCCCGGCGCCGACGGCTTCAAGACCGGCTTCATCTGCGCCTCCGGCTACAATCTGGTCGCCAGCGCCACCCGCAACGGACGTCGGCTGATCGCCGTGGTGCTCGGCGCCAATTCCGGCCAGGACCGCGCCGTGAAGGCGGCACAATTGCTGGAGCGCGGCTTCTCCACCAACACCCTGGCCTGGCTGACGCCGTCGCTCGGCACGGTCGATAACCTCGCGCCGATCGCGGCGACGCCACCCGACCTGCGCGACGAAATGTGCGGGCCCAAGCGCAAGCGCCCGGCCAGCGACGAAGACGAGACCGTGGCCAACGCGCTGTCGGGAGACGCGGTGCTGTCCATGTTCCAGCCGCCGACACTGCGTCCGGTCGACATGATCGCCGCGGCGCCCGAGCCGACCCAGCCGGTGGTGGTCTATACCGGACCGACCCGCAGCGGTCCGGCGCTGATCGCCGCCGAGGCCAATGATGCCGAGCGGCAGCAGGCTGCCAAACCGTCCAAGAAGAAAGCCCGTACTGCAAAGAAGAAGAGCCCTGCTTCGGAAGGTCCGGAAGCCAGCGTCGACCAGGCCGCCCCGAAAGGCACCAAGCCGCGGACCGCTGTGATCGTCGATACCAACAAGCCCGCGGCCGGCGCCAAGCCTGCCGGTGCGAAGCCTGCCGGCGCCAAGTCTGCCGATGCCAAGCCTTCCGCTGCCAAGCCTGCCGCTCCGGCCAAGCCGAAGGCGGCTGCCAAACCTGCGTCCGGCGGCGCAGTCAGCGACGCCAAGCCGAAATCCTGATCCGGCGGGCGCGGCAGCGAAATCCATCGCGTCGCAGCCCGTTGATCGTTCACAGACCGCCGCCTTGGTGCGGCGTGCAGCCGCTTGCGTTCGCTGATCGCTTCGCTCAATACTCCGCCAACAACGGGCGGGCGAAGGCGGTTTTCGAGTACGTCTTTTCGCAACGCAACAAACAGCCCGCGGCGTCTTTCGGCCAATTCGCCGCCCCCGACCGATATGCAACAATCATAATCGCACGGAGCGGCAGCTTCGGGCAGGCGACACGAGGAACACACCATGGAGCGGATTTGGCTCAAGCACTACCCGGCGGGCATCCCGGCGGACATCGACGTGACGCAGTATCCCTCGTTGGTCGATCTGTTCGAGGAGAGCTTCCGTAAGTTCGGAGACCGCAAAGCCTTCATCTGCATGGACAAGGCGATCACCTATCGCGAGCTCGACGAAATGTCGGCCGCGCTCGGCGCCTATCTCCAGGGCAAGGGCCTGCAGAAGGGTGCGCGCGTCGCGCTGATGATGCCGAACGTCCTGCAATATCCCGTGGCCATCGCCGCGGTGCTGCGCGCCGGCTTCGCCGTGGTCAACGTCAACCCGCTGTACACCCCGCGCGAGCTCGAACACCAGCTCAAGGACTCCGGCGCCGAAGCCATCATCGTGCTGGAGAATTTCGCCCACACCGTCGAGCAGGTGATCGCGCGCACCCCGGTCAAGCACGTCATCGTCGGCGCGATGGGCGACATGCTCGGCTTCAAGGGCGTGATCGTCAATCTGGTGGTCCGCAAGATCAAGAAGATGGTGCCGGCGTTTTCGCTGCCGGGCTCGGTGTCGTTCAACGACGCCGTCTCCGCCGGCCGCGGCGCCAGGCTCACCAAGCCGGTGATCGGTCCGGACGATGTCGCCTTCCTGCAATACACCGGCGGCACCACCGGCGTCTCCAAGGGCGCGACCCTGCTTCACCGCAACGTCGTCGCCAACGTGCTGCAGAACGACGCCTGGCTGCAGCCGGCGCTCGACAAGCCGCCGCACATCGACCAGCTTTTCATCGTCTGCGCGCTGCCGCTGTACCATATCTTCGCGCTGACCGCGTGCTACCTGCTCGGACTGCGCGCCGGCGGCGTCAACCTGCTGATTCCCAACCCGCGCGACATCCCCGGCTTCATCAAGGAACTGATGAAGTATCAGGTCAACACCTTCCCGGCCGTCAACACGCTGTATAATGGCCTGTTGCATGCACCCGGCTTCGACAAGGTCGACTTTTCCAAGCTGAAGATCTCCAACGGCGGCGGCATGGCGGTGCAACGACCGGTCGCCGAAGCCTGGCTGAAGCTGACCGGCTGCCCGATCGCCGAAGGCTACGGCCTTTCGGAGACCGCGCCGGTGCTGACCTGCAACCCGGCGACCGTCACCGAATTCAACGGCACGATCGGCATTCCGGTGCCTTCGACCTACATCTCGATCCGCGACGACGAAGGCAACGAAGTCCCGCTCGGCACCGCCGGCGAGATCTGCGCCAAGGGCCCGCAAGTGATGGCCGGCTATTGGAACCGGCCCGACGAGACCGCGCTGGTGATGACCGCCGACGGCTATTTCCGCACCGGCGACGTCGGCATCATGAACCAGGACGGCTTCACCAAGATCGTCGACCGCAAGAAGGATATGATCCTGGTCTCCGGCTTCAACGTCTATCCCAACGAGGTCGAGGAAGTGATCGCCAGCCATCCCGGCGTGCTGGAATGCGCGGTCATCGGCGTCCCGGACTCGCGCACCGGCGAGGCCGTCAAGGCGTTCGTGGTGAAGAAGGACCCGGATGTGACCGCCGAGGACATCATCAAGTTCTGCCACAACGAGCTGACCAACTACAAAGTGCCGCGGCAGATCGAATTCCGCACCACGCTGCCGAAGACCAATGTCGGCAAGATCCTGCGCCGCGAGCTGCGCGACGAGAAGAAGAGCAGCCAGGCGGCGGCTTAAGCCTGATCCGCTTCCTCGCACGTCATTCCGGGGCGCGGCCGCCAGGCCGCGAACCCGGAATGACGTGATTATCCTGCCCGTTTCAGATTCCGGGTTCGCTCGCTTTGCGAGCGCCCCGGAATGACGGCAGTGTGCTTGGACGGAGTGCCGCCGCCAGCACAATCGCCTGACCGATCCCGCAATGACCGATCCTGCGACATTGTCACTGTCATACCCGCGGGCTAGAAATCATCCGCACAACAGGGAGAGATACCGATGACCATCAAGGTTGGCGACCGGCTGCCCGACGTCCAGTTTCGCGTGATGACTGCGGACGGCGTCGAGGTAAAGACCACCGACGACGTCTTCAAGGGCAAGAAGGTGGCGCTGTTCGCCGTTCCGGGCGCTTACACCGGCACCTGTCACAAAATGCATCTGCCGAGCATCTTCCTCAACGCCTATGCGCTCAAGGACAAGGGCGTCGACACCATCGCGATCGTCTCGGTCAACGACGCCTTCGTGATGAACGCCTGGAAGCGCGACACCGACCAGCGCGACGAGGCGATCTTCCTCGGCGACGGCAATGCCGAGTTCACCAAGGCGATCGGCATGGAAATGGACGGTTCGGGTTTCGGCCTCGGCACCCGCTCGCTGCGCTACTCGATGCTGGTCGACGACGGCGTGGTGAAGACCCTCAACCTCGAGCCGAACCCCGGCAAGGTCGAAGTCTCCGGCGGCGACACGCTGCTCGGGCAGTTGTGAGCCGATTGCGGGCGCGCAGCTTTCAGTCACCCTGACGGCCGTCGCGCTCGTATCTTCACAACGTTAATCTGCGCACGCGGCCGCTCCAACTAACCGCGTCATCGCCCGGCTTGACCGGGCGACCCAGTATTGCAGAGCGCTAATTTTACTAATTTCCGCTCTGGGATACTGGATCACCCGCATTCGCGGGTGATGACGGTGAGTGGCTGATGAGACGCCGCGGTTCTACTAACCAGCGTGCGATTACTTCAGCCGCGACTTCATCCGGTTTTCGGTGAGCCCGTCCCGCGCGAGCTGATCGGCGCGTTCGTTTTCGGCGTGACCGGCGTGGCCTTTGACCCAGTGCCAGCGGATGCTGTGAGTCTTCAGCGCGGCGTCGAGGCGCTGCCACAGATCGACGTTCTTGACCGGCTTCTTGTCGGCGGTCTTCCAGCCGTTGCGCTTCCAGTTGTGAATCCAGCTACCGATACCGTTCTTCACATACTGGCTGTCGGTATAGAGATCCACCGAACACGGCCGCGTCAGCGCTTCCAGCGCCGAAATCGCCGCCAATAACTCCATCCGATTGTTGGTGGTGTGGGGCTCGCCGCCCTTCAGCTCTTTTTCGACGTCGCCGAATTTCAGGATCGCTCCCCACCCCCCGGGGCCCGGGTTGCCGGAGCAGGCGCCGTCGGTGTGGATGATCACCGGCTTCTGGTCGGCCTCGCTCACGCCACCGCCCCTGCGAGTTCGACACCATAGTCGCGAATCCCGGCGACATTTTGCTGGAAGCGCAGCTTGCGGACGTACTCCATCGGATCCTTCGGCTTGACCAGCGCGCCTTCCGGCACGTTGAGCCAGTCGACCAGCCGGGTCAGCAGGAAGCGCAGCGCGGCGCCGCGGGCGAGCAGCGGCAGCGCGGCCTGCTCGGCGGCATCGAGCGGCCGCTCGCGGGTGTAGGCGCTGAGCAGCGCGCGGGCCTTGGTGGCGTTGAAGGCGTGGTCGGGCTCGAAGCACCAGGCGTTCAGGCAGATCGCGACATCGTAGGCGAGCAGATCGTTGCAGGCGAAGGTGAAGTCGATGATGCCGGAGACCTCGTCGCCGATGAAGAACACGTTGTCCGGGAACAGGTCGGCGTGGATCAGCCCCCGCGGCAGATCGCTCGGCCACACTCCGCTTTCCAGATAGTCGAGCTCGGCGGCGAGAAAATCGCGCAGGCCCGGCTGCACCTCGTCGGCGCGCGCCTCGGCGGCTGCGAACAGCGGCCGCCAGCCGGCGACCGACAGCGCGTTCGCCCGCTGCATCGTAAAGCCGCGGCCGGCCAGATGCATCTTGGCCAGCGCCTGTCCGACGCCGGCGCAATGCACCACGCTCGGCTTGCGCGGCCACACCCCGTCGAGGAAGCCGATGATCGCCGCCGGACGGCCGGCGAGCGTCGCCAGCGTGTTGCCGGCACGATCGGCGAACGGCTGCCGGCGGGTG
>NZ_QPFS01000086.1:0-22546 GCF_010906995.1 Rhodopseudomonas sp. WA056
GCCATCAGTGACTGCATACCTCGATCAATTGATTCCGGGATGTGCTGCGCTAGACGGCGCAGGCCGGACTCCACATTCGCTGTCGGTGATTATGGATTCCGGGTTCGCTCACTTCGTTCGCGCCCCGGAGTGACGACTTTTGTTTCGGTAGGTGCCGATCAGCACAAGGCAAGATCTGCGGGATGTAGTGCAGACGCGTGCAACGTCCCGCCAACTGGCCGCTACTCGTCCTTCTCCCGCTTCTTCATCAGGTCTTTGACCAGATCACCGAGCTGTGGGCGGGCGAGGGCGTCGAATGGCAGCGGGCGGGTGAGATCGATTGCGGCGAGGCCGAGCCTTGCGGTCAGCATGCCGTTGACCACGCCTTCGCCGAGCTTGGCCGACAGCCGCGAGGCGAGGCCGTGGCCGAGCACCGACTGCATCACGCTGTCGCTGAGCGCGATGCCGCCGGTGATGGCGAGGTGCGACACCGTCTGGCGCATCAGCTTGAACATGCCGAGCGCGCCGGGGCGGCCGCCGTACAGCCGCGCGAGCTGGCCGATCAGCCGGGTCGCTGCGATCGCCACGAACAGCACGTCGATCAGGGCCTTCGGACTGATCGCGGTGACCAGCGACACGCGTTGCGCCGCCTTCGAGATCATCACCTTCGCCTCGAGGTCGAGCGGCGTCATCAGTTCGCGCTCGGCAAGCCGGATCAGATCGGCGCCGTCGATGATGTCGTCGACGTGCTTCTGCAGCGTGGCGCGGCCGCGCGCGAGTTGCGGATTGGGATGTTCGAACTTGAGCAGTTCACGGATGATGGCGCGGGCTTCGGCGCTGTTGTTGGTGTCCAGCACCCGCGCGGCGCGAGCGTGGAGCTGCTCGATCCGCGCCAGCCGGATCAGGCCGAACGCCTCGCGGCCGATGATGATCGCCAGCGATCCGCCGGCGAGCAGCGCCAGCACCATGCCGATGGTGCCGAGCGTCTGACTCTGCGCGAACAGATCCTCGACCAGCTTGCTGATCCACAGCCAGAATGCCAGCGTCGCCAGACCGGTCGCGGCGCTCCAGAACACCGTGCCCCAGCGAAATCCCTTCTTCGGATTGACGATGCTTTTCGGCGGCTTCGGCGCCGAGATCGGCGGTTCGGCTTCCCGGGCGAGTTCGACCCGGGCGCGCGGCGGCGGTGGCGGCGGCGGGGAGGCCGCGCCCGCGGCCACGCTCGGCTTTCCGTCGGCCTTTGTTGACGGCCTAGCCGTCGGGCCGCCGTCGTCGGAATCGATCAGCACCACGCTCGGGTCGCTGAGCTTGAAGGTCGCCGGCCGGCGAGGAGGAACCCGCTCGGTCATTGCAGTCTGTCTCCGATCAGGAACTGGAGCGCGCGGTCGAGGCGGATGTGAGGCAGCGCCGGCCCCTCCGCATCATGGCTGACAAGTCGCGGTGGGCGAAAGCGCAGAAATCGGAAATCGGCCTCTTGGTGCGAGCCGGCGGCCAGCCCGCGGAACGTATCCTCGCCGCGGAACAGACCCTGCAGATTGGTCGGAAGATCGCCCGGGAAGGTGGCGACTTCGGTCTCGCCGTCGAAAACCTCGCCTTCCGCCATCTCGCCGGCGATCGGGGTACCGACGATCGACGGCAGCCGGTCACGGCCGCGTTGCACCTGGGCCTCGCGGGTGGCGCGGACGGCGGCCATCGCCACCACGTCGACCTTGGCGCCGGCGTATTCGGCGCGCTGCATCGCCTGCTCGACCAGCTTGCGCAGGATCGCCTCCAGGCGGTCGTGGCTGGAATGGTGCAGATGGTCGGCCTTGGTGGCGGCGAACAGGATGCGGTCGATCCGCGGCCGGAACACCGAACTGAGCAGCGTCGAGCGGCCGACCCGGAAGCATTCGAGGATGCCGGTCAGCGCCGCCTCGAGATCCTGCAGCGCTTCGGGACCGGCGTTGAATGCCGACAGCGCGTCGGCCAGGACGATCTGGCGGTCGAGCCGGGCGAAGTGATCGCGGAAGAACGGCCGCACCACAGCATCCTTGTAGGCTTCGAACCGGCGCCGCATCATCGCCCACAGCGAGCCGTCCGGTGCTGTGCCGCTGTCCGGCACGTCGAGCGGTGCAAAGGTCAGCGCCGGCGAGCCGGCGAGGTTGCCGGGCATCAGGAAGCGGCCGGGCGGCAGCAGGCTCATGGCGAACTGCTCGTCACGGCAGGCGCGCAAGTAAGCGGTGAACAGCCGCGCCGCTTTGAGGGTTTCCTGCTCGTTCTCGCGTCCCTTGGGATCGAGCGTGGCGAGATGGGCGTGCCACTCCCGCGCCACCCGGGCCCGCGGATCCTGCCGCGACAGCGCCAGGCTTTCGGCGGCCCAGCGCTCGTAGGTCTTGGTCAGCAGCGGCAGGTCGAGCAGCCATTCGCCCGGATAATCGACGATGTCGAGCGTCAGCGTCTGCTCGGAGCCGTTCTTGCGCTGATAATCGATCACCAGTCGCAATTCGCTGATGTCGACCGTCGAGCTCGGCCATTGCCGCTGTTCGATCAGCGTGGCGAGAAAGTTCTCATAGGCGAAGCGCGGCACCGCATCGTCGGGCTGCGGCGCCAGCCGCGCCGTGGCGATCCGCCCGGTCGACATCGACTCGAAGATCGGAAACCGGCCGCCGCGGCACAACCCATGGACGAGGGCGGTGATGAACACCGTCTTGCCGGCGCGCGACAGGCCGGTGACGCCGAGCCGGATGGTCGGATTGAACAGGTTCTCGCCGTAGTCCTTGAGCGCCCGCGCCGACAGCCACGCATCTTCGAGCAGATTGGAAAAATTGAAGGCCATGCGCGCCAAGGTTCAATCGTCAGAGGTTGCCGGCGAAACTAGCCGGAAACCGCCGATTCGTGCGACAATCCGACCTGCCGGGCCGGTCTTGGCTTTGCCGCCTTTCGGGCGGAAAATTCGGGCTTCATCGGCGGCCGTGGCCGAGCGTGTCGCGTTGCGTGTATCGCATTGCCACACCTCGTCATGAATGCGCCAGATCAATTCGGATAAGCTGTTCGCGAACGGGATACCTGCTGCGCAATGACGATCTTCCGCCTCAAGCAAATCGTGTCGCATGCCAGGATCGACGCCAAGGGCGCGGTGCACTGGAACTACGATCGCGCCGAGCTGATCGCCGATGGCGTGGTGCATGTGCTGGGCCTCGTCGCCGGTCTGATCGCCGCCACCGCCCTGGTCACGCTGACCGGCGTGTTCGCATCTACGCCGACGATCGTCTCGGTATCGGTATATGTCGCCGGGCTGCTGGCGATGCTCGGCCTGTCGGCGGCGTACAATCTGTGGCCGGTGTCGCCGCGCAAATGGCTGCTGCGGCGGTTCGACCATTCGGCGATCTACATTCTGATCGCCGCAACCTACACACCGATCATCAGCCAGATCAAGGATCAGATGTTCGGTCTGGCGCTGCTCGCCGGCGTCTGGGGCGTCGCGGTGATCGGCATCCTGCTCAAGCTGTTCAAGCCCGGCAAGTTCGACAAGCTGTCGGTCGGGCTTTACCTCGCGCTCGGCTGGAGCGGCATCATCGCCTACGATCAGGTGGTCGAGACGCTGCCGACCACGGCGATGTGGTTCCTGGCGATCGGCGGCCTGCTGTACACGGCTGGCGTGATTTTCCACGCCTGGCGGCGGCTTCGGTTCCAGAATGCGATCTGGCACGCCTTCGTGCTGGTCGCCGCCGGCTGCCACTACGTCGCGGTGATGGACTTGGTGCTGGCGTAGCCGCCGCCGGATCTTTCCGATATGAACGCCCCCGCCAACAACAAGCGGGGGAAACAACCATGCAGATCGCGGGCAAAGTCGTCGTCGTCACCGGCGGCGGCAATGGAATCGGGCAGGCGCTGTGCGAAGCCTTTCACAAGGCCGGCGCCGCCAAGGTCGTGGTCGCCGACCTCGATCAGGCCCGCGCCGAGGCGGTCGCCGCCTCGATCGGCGGCGCGGCGTTCAGATGCGACGTGGCCAATGAGGCCGACATCAAGCATGTGATCGACGAGACCGAGCGGCAGTTCGGGCCGATCGACCTGTTCTGCTCCAACGCCGGGATCGGCGGCGGCTTCGATCCGATGGCCGAGAATGCCGGCGGCTCTTCCGACGAGCCGTTCATGAAGAGCTGGATGATCCACGTGATGGCGCATGTCTATGCCGCGCGGCATCTGGTGCCGCGCTACAAAGCGCGCGGCGGCGGTTACTTCCTCAACACCATCTCGGCGGCGGGTCTGCTGTCGCAGGTCGGCAGCCCGGCCTATTCGGCCACCAAGCACGGCGCGGTCGGCTTCGCCGAAAGCCTCGCCATCGCCCACAAGGCGCACAACATCAGGGTCTCGATCCTGTGCCCGCAGGGCGTCGATACCAACATGCTGCGCGGCCTGCCCGAGGGGCCGCAATCGGCCGACGGCAACCTGTCGCCGGAGCAGGTGGCGAAGGACGCGCTGCAGGGCATCGAGCAGGAAACCTTCCTGATCCTGCCGCACCCGCAAGTGATCGACTACATGCGCAAGAAGACCGAGAACTACGACCGCTGGATCGGCGGCATGGCCAAGATCCAGGCCAAGCTGCGCGAGGCGTTCGGCGCCAAGGCGTAACGCGCTCGGACGCGGCTTCGAGGTGCGCGCGGTTCAGGCCGCGCGCACGATCTCGCGGACATGATCGAGCGTCTCGTCGATCATCGCTGCGCTGACGTCGAGATGGGTGCAGGCGCGGATCCGTCCCTCCATCATCGCCAGAACGACGCCGCGGCGGCGGAGCTGTCCGACCATGTCGTTGCTCGCGACGCCGGCGCCGTCCGGCTTGAAGAACACCAGATTGGTCTGCGGCACCTGCACCTCGACGCCGTTGATCTGCGCCAGTCCGGAGGCGAGGCGGCGTGCGTTGGCATGATCGTCGGCGAGGCGGTCGACCTGATGATCGAGCGCGTACAGGCACGCCGCAGCGATCACGCCGGACTGCCGCATCGAACCGCCGAGCCGCTGTTTCCAGCGCCACACCTCGTCGATGAAGGCGCGCGGGCCGGCCAGTACCGCGCCGACCGGCGCGCCGAGGCCCTTGCTGAAATCGATCCACGCCGAATCCCAGCCCTTCGTCATCCGCTCGGCGGAGACGCCGGTGGCGACCACCGCGTTCATCAGCCGGGCGCCGTCGATATGCGTCCACAGCCCCGCATCCTTGCCGGCTGCGGCGACCGCATCGAGCGTGGCCTGCGGCCAGATCGTGCCGCCGCCGATATTGGCGGTCTGCTCGGCGCTCACCATGACCTGCGGCGGTTCGTAGCGCGTCTTCGGATGCAGTGCGGCGCGGAATGCGTCCAGCGAGAACTGGCCGTCGTCGCCGTCCAGCCCGGTGATCTGGAAGCCGCCGAGCGCGGCGTGTGCGCCGCCTTCGCGCGACAGGATGTGCGCGGTGCGATGCGCGATGATCTCGTCGCCGGGGCGGCAGGTCGCCAGCGTGGTGGTGACGTTGCACATCGTCCCTGACGGGAGAAACACCGCGGCCTGTTTGCCGAGCAGCGCTGCGACGCGCTCCTGCAACAGGTTGGTGGTCGGGTCGTCGCCGGTCTGCTCGTCGCCGACCTCGGCGCGCGCCATCGCCTCGCGCATCGCCGGCGTCGGCCGGGTCTGGGTGTCCGACAACAGATTGATCCGCACCGGCGGCGCGGAAGGATCGGGCGGGGAAGGAGTGTAGGCCATGCCCGAGGCTAACATGCCGGGCGCGAAGCGGAAGGTATTTGCCCGGACACGATCAGGTCAGCGGGATGTGATTGGTACCATCTCTCCGCAAGTCGTTCCGGGGCGCTCGCGCCAGCGAGCGAACCCGGAACCTCGCAGTGATTGGATGCGGCCTTGCCACGCACCCGGCGAACTTTCCTTCGCAACATCCTCGAGATTCCGTGTTCGCGCTTCGGGCGCCCCGGAATGACGAAGAGCCTTTGGAATACGCCGCGCAAACAAAAAGGCCCCGGCGAACCGGGGCCTCGATGCATCGGACTGAGCAGCAATCAGTACGAAGAAATCAGCGCGAATAGAATTCGACGATCAGGTGCGGCTCCATCTGCACCGCGAACGGCACGTCGGAGAGCGCCGGGATGCGGGCGAACTTCGCGGTCATCTTGTTGTGGTCGACCTCGATGTAGTCCGGCACGTCGCGCTCGGCGAGCTGGCTGGCTTCGAGCACCACCGCGAGCTGCTTGGAGGCTTCCTTGACCTCGATCACGTCGCCGACCCGCACCTTGTAGCTCGGGATGTTGACGCGCTTGCCGTTGACCTTGATGTGGCCGTGATTGATGAACTGGCGGGCCGCGAACATCGTCGACACGAACTTGGCGCGGTACACCACGGCGTCGAGGCGGCGCTCGAGCAGGCCGATCAGGTTCTCGCCCGAGTCGCCCTTCAGACGGGTCGCCTCGACGTAGATGGCGTGGAACTGACGCTCGGAAATGTTGGCGTAGTAGCCCTTCAGCTTCTGCTTGGCGCGGAGCTGGACGCCGAAGTCGGACAGCTTGCCCTTGCGGCGCTGGCCGTGCTGGCCGGGGCCGTATTCGCGGCGGTTGACCGGGCTCTTCGGACGACCCCAGATGTTCTGGCCCATACGGCGGTCGATTTTATACTTGGCTTCAGCGCGCTTTGTCATCGCGTCCTCTAGGGTTTGAGTTGTGAGGAAACGCGCCCTCCTGTGCATGGGGAAAAATCCCCTGCCGACAGGTCCGTCCTTAAAGCATAAGGGGAGGACCACGGGTCGCGAAACGCAACGCGGGCCGAAACCGGCCCGCGAGCGGGGGCTTTCTAGGGGCAAAGCCCTGGGATGTCAATTCGGGCCAGATAGGCCGAGGCGAGCTCAGGCGGCTTCGAGGGTCTGCTCGTAGGCTCGCAGCCGCTGGGCGAGGGGGGCCGCCAACGGCCGGTCGCCGGCGGCGAGCGCGGTATTGGCGAGGCGCACCGCCTCCGCCTCGACAGCGGCCTCCCGGCTCAGCTTCCGCTGCGCATACAGCCATCGGGCTACAGTGGCCCAGTCCCATAGCGGGCTATCCGAGGTCACCCGGACGCTGGGCGCGGGAAAATCGCGGCTGCGCTGGCCCTTCGCGTATTGGGTCAGGGCTGCCCGGGTGAGACCGCAGCGCGCCGCAATGTCGGACAGATTGACCAGCGGGTCCGGTTCGATCCGCTCGACCTTGGCGCCCGCGGCCTCGACCGCTGCAACTGCCGAAGCGATCGCATCGCCGATCGACTCGGCCTCGCGCGCGAAGTCGAGCACGATGTGGCCCTTCTGAAACGCGATGGCGGCGTCGTCGCATCCGGCGTTGAAGAACCGGTCGGCGAAGTCTTCGGCCGCCGGGGAGAGACCGGAGGCAACGATACTGAATTCATAGGTCTTCACTATCATCCTCCTGCTTGGCGTGGGGACAGCGTGCGATCTGGCGCAGCAGTTGCCGCGCATGGTTCTCCGGATTGCGCGGCGTCGACCAGATGAACAGCACGCAGCCGTCGCGATCGTGATGCGGGCACAGCAATCGGCCCCACGCATGGCCGCCGACTTTGCTCCAGCTCCAGCCCAGCGCTTCGGCGTGGCTGACCGCCGCCTCGATTTCCTTGTTCGGATGGGACGGCCGCTTTGCCATCCTGACGCCCGTGCTGGACGACTGTTAACATATATCAACAGGCTTGCGAATTCAAGGCCCGGCTGCGGTCCGGAGCGCCCGGGCTGGGCGGTCCAGGCGCTCGATCTCAGCCGCGATGGTGGTGTTCAGCACTTGTTCCAGCCGGGTGGTCAGCCGCGCGATCGGGGCGGCGTCGATCACCCGGTGGTCGAACCGGACGACGACTTCCAGGCGGCCGTCGTCGGCGAGCCGGCCGTAGCTCAGGATATAGGGGCCGGGGCTGACCGGGTAGAGGTCGCCCGGACCGAAGGCCGACACCGAGGATACGCCAAAGCTGCCGAAGAAGTTCGCCCGCGGCCGGTCCAGCGACATCCCGGCCCACCAGGCGATCCGCCGCAGCGGCCATGGCATCCGGCTGATCCGCAGCAGCTTGCGGAACATCGGCACGGTCTCGGTCGGTGCGGTGCTGGCACCGCGAATGATCGCGTCGACCTCGTGCAGCGGCAGCGTGTCGGCAGCGGTGACCTTCTGCATCAGCACGCAGTCCTCGCCGTCGATGCGGCGGGCGACCGCGATCATGCCGACGCTCTTCGGCAGCTCGAAGAAGTGCGGCCAGGGAAAGTCGATATACAGCGTCCGCAGCAGCGGTTCGTCGCGGGCCACCAGGCTGAACGCCTTGGCGAAGATCGCAGCGAAGCCGGGCGGCGACGCCGCCGCGGCCCGTGCCCGCGCCAGCGGGCCGAGATGTAAGGTGCGGCGATAGCTGATCAGCGGCACGCCCTGCGAGGCGTGCATCAGATCGGCAATCAACCTTCGCGGTGCCGAGATCCGGCGAGTTTTGCCCCGCATTACTTCGCGGGCGTCGCCAGCGGCTTGGTCTTGTCGACCACCCACACCGCCATCACCTTGGCGCCCTTGTCGCCGTGCACCTTGGCATCGTGCACCACGCCGGCCGGAATGACGTAGGAGTCGCCGGCCTTGAGGTGCTTGTCGGGTTCGCCGTCGATGCTCATCACCGCTTCGCCTTCGAGCAGATAGCCGGTCTCGATGCCGGGATGGGTGTGGCGGCCGATGTTGCCGCCCGGAGGCAGCTCGGCGAGACCGCTGACGGTGACATAGCCGTCGGGAAATTCAATCTTCTGCAGCGGCGTGCGCTTGATGCCGCTCTGCTGCGCGACGGCAGCGCCCGCAGCAGCTACCACGGCGCATGCGACCAGGATGTGACGCAAGGTTTTGATTGTCATTGGGGCTCCTCCGGGGCGCAAAGCTAGCAGCGTCCCGGCAGGCGGAAAAGCGCTCAGGCCGGAACGCGGCCGCCGAAATACGGCGCCAGCGCCGCGCTCGCCCGAGGATGGCGGCCCGAGGTGAAGATCATCTCGGCGCCCGGCGTGGGCGCGTGGCCGGTGGCCGGGCCGAGCAGGGTGACGACGCGGCGGGCGATTGCCGGGGCCGGATCGATCCAGTCGACCGGCCAGGGCGCGAGTCGCACCAGGCAGTCGAGCAGCAGCGGATAATGCGTGCAGGCCAGCACCACCGCATCGGTGCGGCCGCGTTTGGCGTCGGCTTCGACGAAACACGGCGCGATCTCGGCGCGAATCGCCGCGTCGGTCACTTCGCCGCCGCCGAGTGCCGTCTCCGCCAACGTAGCGAGCCGGATCGAGCCAACCAGCGACACTTCGCAGCCCTGGGCGAAATCGCGGATCAGCGCGCGGGTATATTCGAGCCGCACCGTCGCGCTGGTGCCGAGCACCGAGACCCGCTTGGTGCGGGAGCCCGCGCAGGCCGGCTTGATCGCCGGCACCGTCCCGACGAACGGCACCCGGTAGCGGGCCCGGAGCGGCGCCAGCGTCATGGTCGAGGCGGTGTTGCAGGCGATCACGACCAGGTCCGGCGCATGCGCCGCGATCAGCTCGCCCATCAGCGGCACGACGCGACCGATCACCGCCTCTTCGCTGCGCTGGCCGTATGGGAAGAACGCGTCGTCGCCGACATAGACGTAGTGCGCGTCGGGTCGGGCGCGGACCACTTCGCGCAGCACGGTCAGGCCGCCGAGGCCCGAATCGAACACCAGGATTGTGGGGAGCGAGGTCACGGCGCGACCTTACCCGATCTTGGTTAGCTTTCGGTTGTCGATCGCGCGATGCAGCCCTGCGGAGGCGGCAAGGCCGCCGCGTCAGTGGCTGTCGGCGATCTCGGTCGGCGGCACCTTGCGCTTGACCCGCTTGATGGTGCCCGAGAACGTGAACAGCGGCCGCTCGCCGCTCTTCAGAATCCCGCGGACGAAGATCAGCGACTTGCCGGCCCGGGTGACTTCGCCGGTCGCCTCGATCAGTTCGCCCTCGAATGCCGCATCCAGGAATTCGGCGCCGAACGCCACCGTCACGCCCGGGCCCTGCAGCTCGCGGACCGCGATCGCGAACAGGCAATAGTCGGCGAAGGTCATGAAGCAGCCGCCGTGCACCGCCTTCATGCCGTTGAGGTGCTTCTTCTCGACGCGGAAGGCGCAGCGCACGCGGCCGTCGTCATCGATGCGGTGCCAGAACGGCCCGTTGTGGGATTCGAAGGTGTCCCGAGTCCAGGTTCGCCAGCCGGCAAATTCGCCTTCGGTTGCGGTGAAAAGGTCCGGGCGACCGGGACGCGTCGGTTCGGCGGGGGTGTGCACGGGGCGTTATCCTTTGGTCTATCGTTTGGTCCATAAAACCGATGCGGCGCTGCAATGCAAATCGGTGAATCTGAATTGACACTGCGCAATTGGCAGGCAGATCGGCGCTGTATACCCTCTCGCCCGCAAGAAACGGGCCGCGTGAGGGAGACCAGAATGAGCGACCAGATCAAGTATGTGCTGGACGAGGAGAGCATCCCGAAGTCCTGGTACAATCTTAATGCCGACTTTCCGACGCCGATGCCGCCGGTGCTGCACCCGGGCACGCATCAGCCTGTCGGCCCAAGCGATCTGGAGCCGCTGTTCCCGATGGAGCTGATTCTCCAGGAGGTCGCGACCGAGCGCTACATCGAGATCCCCGAGCCGGTCCGCGAGGTGTTCCGGATGTGGCGTCCGGCGCCGCTGATCCGCGCGCGCCGTCTCGAGCAGGCGCTCGGCACCCCAGCCAAGATCTACTTCAAGTACGAAGGTGTTTCGCCGGCCGGCTCGCACAAGCCGAACACCGCAGTGCCGCAGGCCTGGTACAACAAGCAGGCCGGCATCAAGAAGCTGTCGACCGAGACCGGCGCCGGGCAGTGGGGCTCGTCGCTGGCGTTCGCCGGCTCGCTGTTCGGGCTCGACGTCCTGGTCTTCCAGGTCCGCGTGTCGTTCGATCAGAAGCCGTACCGCCGTGCGCTGATGGAGACCTATGGCGCCCGCTGCATCGCCTCGCCGTCGACCGAGACCGAGTCGGGCCGCGCCATCCTGGCGGCCAATCCGAACAGTCCGGGCTCGCTCGGCATCGCGATCTCCGAAGCGGTGGAAGTCGCTGCGAAGAATCCGGACATCAAATACGCGCTCGGCTCGGTGCTCAATCACGTGATGCTGCACCAGACCATCATCGGCCAGGAAGCCATCGCGCAATGCGAGATGGCGGGCGATGATCCCGACGTGATCATCGGCTGCGCCGGCGGCGGCTCCAACTTCGCCGGCCTCGCTTTCCCGTTCCTCGGCCTGCAGCTCCGCGGCGGCCGCAAGCGGCGGATCATCGCGGTCGAGCCGGCGGCGTGCCCGACGCTGACCCGCGGTACCTACGCGTATGATTTCGGCGACACCGCGCATCTCACCCCGCTGGTGAAGATGCACACGCTCGGCTCGACCTTCATGCCGCCGGGCTTCCACGCCGGCGGCCTGCGCTATCACGGCATGAGCGGGATGGTGTCGCACGCCTACGAGCTCGGCCTGATCGAAGCCCGCGCCTATCAGCAGGTCGGCTGCTTCGAAGCCGGCGTGCAGTTCGCCCGGACCGAAGGCATCGTGCCGGCGCCGGAATCGACCCATGCGGTGCGCTGCGCGATCGACGAGGCGCTGCGCTGCAAGGAGGAGGGCAAGTCGGAAACGATCCTGTTCAACCTCTCCGGCCACGGCCATTTCGACATGCAGGCCTACATCAATTACTTCGAAGGCAAGCTGGTCGATCAGGACTACGACGAAGCCGACCTCGCCACCGCGCTGGCGGGATTGCCGGCGGTCGCGGCCTGAGCAGCACGGGCGTCCTCCTCGGACGCCCCATCCAAGAACGACGTCATGCCCGGGCTCGACCCGGGCATCCACGTTTTCGGGCACGATACCCGCGGCCGTGGATGGCCGGGACGAGCCCGGCCATGACGGCTCGGGCAAGATCCTTTGCCAGATCAACGGGTTCGCAGCGATCACCGGCACCGAGCGCCATCCCCAGGCGTGCAGAAAAACCTTTCCCCCTTGGGCCGATCTTTCTACATAACAACGGTCCGCGCCGGCCCCTCCGGCGCGCCGAGGAATGCTGCCTATGTCCGCTCCCGAGCCGAAGATCACCCCGGAACTGATCGCCAGCCATGGCCTCAAGCCGGACGAATATCAGCGCATTCTCGATCTGATCGGGCGTGAGCCGACCTTCACCGAGCTCGGCATCTTCTCGGCGATGTGGAACGAGCACTGCTCGTACAAATCCTCGCGCATTCACCTGCGCGGGCTGCCCACCAAGGCGCCGTGGGTGTTGCAGGGGCCGGGCGAGAACGCCGGCGTGATCGACATCGGCGACAATCAGGCGGTGGTCTTCAAGATGGAGAGCCACAACCACCCGAGCTATATTGAACCGTATCAGGGCGCGACCACCGGCGTCGGCGGCATCCTGCGCGACGTCTTCACCATGGGCGCCCGGCCGATCGCCTGCCTCAACGCGCTGTCGTTCGGCGATCCGAGCCATCCCAAGACCCGGCACCTGGTGTCCGGCGTCGTCGCCGGCGTCGGCGGCTACGGCAATTCGTTCGGCGTGCCGACCGTTGGCGGCCAGACCCGGTTCCACACCCGCTACGATGGCAACATCCTGGTCAACGCCATGGCGGTCGGCCTTGCGGATGCCGACAAGATCTTCCTCGCCGCAGCGAGCGGCGTCGGCATGCCGATCGTCTATCTCGGCTCGAAAACGGGGCGCGACGGCATGGGCGGCGCCACCATGGCGTCGGCGGAGTTCGACGAGGGCTCGGAGGAGAAGCGTCCGACCGTGCAGGTCGGCGATCCGTTCGCCGAGAAGCTGCTGCTCGAGGCGTGTCTGGAGATCATGGCCAAGGACTGCGTGATCGCCATCCAGGACATGGGCGCGGCGGGTCTGACGTGTTCGGCGGTCGAGATGGGCGCCAAGGGCGACCTCGGTGTCGAACTCGATCTCGATGCGGTGCCGACCCGCGAGACCGGCATGACCGCCTACGAGATGATGCTCTCCGAAAGCCAGGAGCGCATGCTCATGGTGCTGAAGCCGGAGAAGGAAAAGGAAGCCGAAGAGATCTTCAAGAAGTGGGGTCTCGACTTCGCGATCGTCGGCTACACCACGCCGACCAAGCGGTTCGTGGTCAAGCATGGCGGGCAGGTGAAGGCTGATCTGCCGATCAAGGAGCTCGGCGACGAGGCGCCGCTCTACGATCGCCCGTGGGTGGAATCGCCGAAGCTGCCGGTGATCCACGCCCGCGACATCAACGCGCCGATGGGCGCGGCCGAGGCGCTGGAGAAGCTGCTGGCGACGCCGGACCTGTGCTCCAAGCGCTGGGTGTGGGAGCAGTACGACCACGTCATCGGCGGCAACACCGTGCAGCGCCCTGGCGGCGACGCCGCGGTGGTCCGGATCGAGGACGGCCCGAAGGGCCTCGCGCTCACCGTCGACGTCACGCCGCGTTACTGCGAGGCCGATCCGTTCGAGGGCGGCAAGCAGGCGGTGGCCGAAGCCTATCGCAATATCACCGCGGTCGGCGGCAAGCCGTTGGCGATCACCGATAACCTGAACTTCGGCAATCCGGAGCGGCCCGAGATCATGGGCCAGCTCGTCGGCTGCCTGAAGGGCATTTCAGAAGCCTGCATCGCGCTCGACTCGCCGATCGTCTCCGGCAACGTCTCGCTCTACAACGAGACCAGTGGCCGCGGCATCCTGCCGACCCCGTCGATCGGCGGCGTCGGCGTGCTCGACGACTTCACCAAATCTGCGACGCTGGCGTTCAAAGCCGAGGGCGAAGCGATCCTGCTGATCGGCGAGACCAAAGGCTGGCTCGGGCAGTCGGTGTATTTGCGCGAGATCTGCGGCCGCGAAGAGGGCGCCCCGCCGCCGGTCGATCTCGCCTGCGAGAAGCGCCATGGCGACGTCGTCCGCGGCATGATCCACGCCGGCACCGCGACCGCGGTACATGACGTCTCCGACGGCGGCTTGTTGGTGGCGCTCGCCGAAATGGCGATCAGCGGCAATATCGGCGCCACGCTCGACGCGCCGCCGGCCGAGATCGTGTCGCACGCCTGGTGGTTCGGCGAGGATCAGGGCCGCTACGTCGTCACGGTGAAGGAAGCCGATCTGCTCGCGGTGAAGACCAAGCTGAAGACGATCGGGGTGCCCTGTGTCCAGATCGGCGTCACCGGCGGTCACGCGCTGAAGATCGAAGGCGAACGCACCGTCGACATCAAGGCGCTGCGTCATGCCCACGAGCACTGGCTGCCGGACTATATGGCGGGGAAGGCTTAGTCGCCTTAGGTCTCTCCAGCGTCATTCCGGGGCGCTCGCGCAGCGAGCGAAGCCGGAATCTCAGCCGCGTCCGATCACCTATCCATCGTCAGTCCGGGATGCGCTGCGTAGCAGCGCAGGCCCGGAATCCCTAACCCCTGTGCTCGCGGATGAGCACGGCGGGTGACGCCGTGCGCCAGCAACAGATTCGGTGGTTATAGATTCCGGGTTCGCGCTGCGCGCGCCCCGGAATGACGGAAGAGAGGCCTCACAACACCCTGTACGCGCCTGGGATCTTCCTCAGCAGATAGGTCGTCGCCCAGCTCAGCAGCAGGCCGAGGGTGAATACGATGGCGGCTTTGACGATCGCCGGCAGGTCGTAGTCGTGCAGCCAGTATTGCAGCCACAGCATGTAGGCGTAGTGCACCAGAAAGATGCCGTAGGCGTCGTGCTGCAAGGGATCGAGCAGGCTCCAGCCGCCGCGGCGGAAGCGCAGGAACACGGCCAGGATCGCAAAGATGATGGCGGCGCTGAACGCAGTGAGCGCGATGCTGTAGCTTGCCTCGTACCACATCGGCAATTCGTCCGGATTGTCGAGGATGCCGCGCTTGATGCCGATCAGGCCCCACATCCCGAGATACGGCACCAGCGCGACCAGCAGCCAGATCCACCATTGCTGCGCCAGCTTGCCGCCGGCGCCGAGCACGCTCTGCTCGGGATGGCAGGCGCCGATGCCGGCACCGATGAAGAAGTAGGCGGTGTACAGCAGCACGCGGCTGGCCTGCACCGCGAACGGTCCCCATTCGAACCAATAGGTCGAGGTGTAGTACAGCCGCGACGGCACGTAGAGAATCGCTGTGACCACGAACACCGCGCCGATGAACAGTGCCGGCGATTTATAGCCGAGCTTGGCCAGATGATTGATCGGGTCGAGCGTGTGCCGCGAAATCCGGTACAGCGCGCCGCCGATCACGCTGAAGATGAACAGCACCCACAGAAACCACAACGGCCCGCTCGGCCACGGGCCGACCGTGATCATGTTCTCGTAGAATTTGGCGAAGGTCTCGGTCGGGTCGGCGCGCAGCGCCAGTGCGTAGTAGGCGATCGGGATCACGGTGAAGGCTGCGATCACGAACGGAATGCCGAGCCGGATCAGCCGGTCGCGCGCCAGCGAACCGAATTTCGGCCGGTGGTCGAGGCTCGGCCACAGGAACAGCCCCGACAGCATGAAGAACATCGCCATGAAGAAACTGTCGGTGGCGAGCACCACGCAGTCGAAGCCGATCCAGGACGCCGGGTCGGTGTGGCCGAAATAGGTGTAGGGGATCACCGAATGGTGGATCAGCACCAGGATGGTGAGGAAGGTGCGGGTGCGGTCGAGCGACAGGTCGCGCACATGCGAAGCTGCGTGCGCGGTCATGCCGCCGGTGGTGGGATAGGTTACAGTCACGACAAGAGCCCCGCGCGATGCCGCCGGTGAATTACGATACTGCGCAATAGCTGAATCGCCTCTTCGGCGAATTGCTAGGGTTTGAATTCTTCGATTTGAACCTTTTGCGGATAAAACGCCAGATAGCCGGCGATCTCCGCCATCGCCGGAAACGGCTGCTCGTAGCTCCACACCGCGTTGGGCTGCGGCTCGCCGCCGGCCACGATGCTGAAATAACCGGCGTCGCCCTTGTACGGGCAATGGGTGACACGTGCCGTCCTTTCGAGCAGGCTCATATCCACGTCATCCCGTGGAATGTACTGCACCGGCGGATAGCTCGCCTCCTGCAACGTCAGCGCACGGCGGGTCTCGGCGATCACCCTGCCGTCCGCGCTGATCCGGACTCCGTTCGGATTTGCCGTGATCGTGATCGGATGATCGGGGCCGGGGAGCTTCATGGGCGGACCTCAGGGGCGTGAATTGGGCCTGCGTCACAGTCACCGTTGCCGAGATGTGTTCGGCGTGTGGCTTTGAAAGGCGCGCACTGCGATATAGGATGTCGGTTCAGGATTGCCACCGCGCGCCCCGCGCAGGCGGCCCGCGACGATCTGGAGGATGACCGAATGCCGATGGATGCCCGCGACATCGAGGCCATGATCAAGGCCGCGATTCCCGACGCGGAGGTGACGATTCGCGACCTCGCCGGCGACGGCGACCACTACGCCGCGACCGTGATTTCGGAGTCGTTCCGGGGCAAGTCGCGGGTCCAGCAGCACCAGATCGTCTATCAGTCGCTGCAGGGGCAGATGGGCGGCGTGCTGCACGCGCTGGCGCTGCAGACCGGCGTGCCGGAATAGTCTGCCGACAATCTCCCCAACTTCGCCTTTGAACGGAGGCAGGGCATCGGTCGGTTGCCGGGCTGACATGGCCCCGGTGCGTCGACGTTAACGAAGGCTTTACAGCCGCGCGGCACCGTCTCGGTGGGTGGGCACATGTCGAACTGGCGGGAAGACAAGGCGAAGGCCAACGCTCTGGCGCTCGCGCGGCTGACCACGCGCCTGCCGGATGCGTTCCCGCAGGCCGTGCTGGTCCATGCCAAAGCCCGCGCCTATGTGCCTTCGACCCTGCGGGTCGCGGTCGATTCGTACTGGCGCGCCCATCCGCTGCGCGCCGAGCGGCTGGCGCGTGTGCTGGCTGCCCGCAGCGGTGCTCCCGAGGGCTGGCGATGGCAGCTCGGCGACGACGCCGAAGCCGGCCTGCCGGTGACGTTTCGAATTCCGCCTGCGCCGTATCGGGAGACAGCGTACCAGCGCGGCCCCGGCTTCTGCTGCGTCTGCGGCCAGCCGGTTTATCGGCTCGGCTGGCACGCCGATCTATGGGACGCCGGCATCAACACCAACGCCACCTGGCACAGCGCCTGCGTCACGGCCTGGCAGTTCTGGAATGCCCCGAGCGGCCAGACCAAGCTGCTGCGGCGCCTGCAGGGCCGCCGCTGCCGCGAGACCAACCGAAGGCTGCTGCGGAGTTCTGAAGTCGATCACCTCGTGCCGCTGTTTCAGGTCTGGCGACAGCACCGCGACCGGACATGGCCGGAGCTGCTGGGCTATTGGGGGCTGCCGAACCTGCAGGTGATCAATCGCGAAGTCCACGTCGCCAAATGCGCCGCCGAAGCGCGCGGCCGGCGCGCGGCGCGGGTCGCCGCCGCAGAGGAAGCAGCGGCTTAGTTCGGCGATGACAGGCGGGACGCGGCGGCTGTCTCAGTTCGCTTCGAGCGCGTGCACCGAGAACATCGCGTCCGCATCGGTCCAGCACTGCGCCGGAGCCCAGCCGGCCTGCTGCGCCAGCGCGCCAAACCGCTCCAGGCTGTATTTGTAGCTGTTCTCGGTGTGGATGGTCTCGCCGGCGCGGAAGCCGATTCGTTCGCCGAACAGATGCACAGTCTGGTCGCGCAGGCTGACCAGATGCATTTCGATCCGATGCTGATCGCGATTGTAGATCGCCCGGTGCGTAAACGCCGACAGATCGAAATCGGCGCCGAGTTCGCGGTTGATGCGGATCAGCAGGTTGAGGTTGAACCTGGCGGTCACTCCGGCGGCATCGTCATAGGCCGGCACCAGCACGCGTTCGTCCTTCTCCAGATCGACGCCGATGATCATCCGCGCGCCGCGGCCGAGAATGTCGCGGGCGCTCTCCAGGAATCGCCGCGCCTCCTGCGGTTCGAAGTTGCCGATCGTCGATCCGGGAAAGAACCCGACCTTCGGCAGGTCGCGCACCGCGGGAGGCAGCGCGAACGGCTTGGTGAAGTCGGCTGCGAGCGGATGCACCGCGAGCTGCGGGAAATCGCGCTGCAGCGCTTCGGCCTGGGTGATGATGAAGTCGCCCGAGATATCGACCGGCACATAGGCCGCGACCTGATGCGCCGCGAGTAGCAGGCGGATCTTGGTGGTGGCGCCGGCGCCGAATTCGACGATCGCCGCGTCCGGCGGAATCAGGGACGCGATCTCGCCCGCGCGGCCCTGCAGAATGCCGAGCTCGGTGCGGGTCGGATAGTATTCCGGCAGGCGGGTGATCTCGACGAACAGCTCGGAGCCGGCGTCGTCGTAGAAGTACTTCGGCGACAATTCCTTCTGCGACCGCGTCAGCCCGTCCAACACGTCGCGCGCAAACGCAGCCGTGTTGGAATCGAGCCGATGCGCTTGCGTCTGCACAGCGACGTGCACGTTCATGGGCGATCCTCCAGGCTGCGCGCGTGGCGCATTGAGATTTTCAAATCAGGCGCCGTAGTCGGCGAGCCGCAGTCCGGTGAACTGCCAGCGGTGATACGGATAGAAGAAATTGCGATAGCTGACGCGGCTGTGGCCTTCGGGCGTGGCGCAGGATGAGCCGCGCAGCACGAGCTGATTGACCATGAACTTGCCGTTGTATTCGCCGAGCGCGCCTTCGATCGCCTTGTAGCCCGGGTAGGGTGCATAGGCGCTGCGGGTCCACTGCCAGACGGTGCCGAACGCATCGGGAAGATGCCCGGCGCGGGCTGCGACCTCCCACTCCATCTCGGTCGGCAGATGCTTACCGGCCCAACGCGCGAAGGCGTCGGCCTCGTAGTAGCTGATGTGGCAGACCGGGGCGTCGGGATCGATGGCCTGCAGGCCGCCGAGCGTCATGATCTTCCATTCGCCGTCGACCTGCCGCCAGTGGCCGGGTGCTTCCCAGCCCTCGCGCTCGGCGCAGGCAAAACCGTCCATCAGCCACAGCGTGGCGGTGCGATAGCCACCGTCGGCCATGAACGCCAGCCACTCGGCATTGGTGACGAGGTGCCGCGCCAGTTTGACCGGCCCGACCAGCGCGCGGTGCACCGGCTTTTCGTTGTCGAAATGGAAGCTGTCGCCGGCATGGCCGATCGGGTGGATACCCTCCGGCAACGCGACCCAATCGTCACCGTCGCGCGCGGTCGCCGGCAGTCGCCACGCCGGATCGTAAGCCGGCGGGATCGGGTTCTGCGCAAAGGCATGGAGGATGTCGGTCAGCAGCAATTCCTGATGCTGCTGCTCGTGATTGAGCCCGACCTCGATCAGTGGCGCGATCTCCTCGAGCTTCGCAGCGCCGGCGGTCGCGAACCAGTTCAGCATCGCCTCGTCGACGTGGCGGCGATAGGCCGCGACCTCGGCGACGCCGGGGCGGGTGAGGAGGCCGCGTGCCGCGCGGGTATGCCGGGGCCCGGCCGAGACGTAATAGGAGTTGAACAGGAAGGCGTAGTCCGGGTGGAACACCTGATAGCCCGGACAATGCGGGCCGAGCAGGAACTGCTCGAAGAACCATGTGGTATGGGCGCGGTGCCATTTCGCCGGGCTCGCATCCGGCATCGACTGCACCACCTGATCCTCCGGCGACAGCGGCGCCGCGCGCCGCTCGGTCTCGTCGCGCACGGTGCGATAGGCGGTGGAGAGCCGGTCGGCCAGATCGCGGGCGGAGACGGACGATGGGGAAGAATCGGCTGCCGAGCTTGCAGCGGAGGATGAAATCGTCACGAGCATCTCCGGTTTGGTGGAAAACGCTGCTGTTGGGAATGAGTTCCAGACGACACATAGGCGCTGGCAGGCCGGATGTAAGGTCGGCGGCGTACCGGCGAGGAAATAGCCGGCGTGGGACAGGCCGTCGTCGCCGGGCATCGACCGCTTGAAAAACGGTAGCGAAGTCAAGGCGACAGCCGGGCTCAATCGGTTTTGACTTGGGCTATTCGCCGGTTTCAGGATACATATATGACCGTTCGACCCGGCCGCTGGTGGTCAGCCGGCCGCGCCGCAAAAGGATTTGCCATGAGCATCGAGCAATTCATCGACAACGAAGTGAAGGCCAACGACGTCGTCCTGTTCATGAAGGGCACGCCGCAGTTTCCGCAGTGTGGCTTCTCGGGTCAGGTGGTGCAGATCCTCGATCACATCGGCATTCCGTACAAGGGCCACAACGTGCTCGAAAACGCCGAGCTGCGCGACGGCATCAAGCAGTACTCGAACTGGCCGACCATTCCGCAGCTCTACGTGAAGGGCGAGTTCGTCGGCGGCTGCGACATCGTGCGCGAGATGTTCCAGGCCGGCGAACTGCAGAAGCTGTTCACCGACAAGGGCATCAAGGCCGCCGCCTGAGCCCCTTCGTCCGCCAGATCGGCACGGCGACCTGTGAGGTCGTCGTCGCCGACATCACCACGCTCGCCGTCGACGCGATCGTCAACGCCGCCAATGCGTCCCTGCTCGGCGGCGGCGGTGTCGACGGTGCGATCCATCGCGCGGCCGGTCCCGAACTGCTCGCCGAATGTGAAACGCTCGGCGGCTGCGCCACCGGCGATGCCAGGATCACCCGCGGCTACCGGTTGCCGGCGCGCCATGTGATCCACGCCGTCGGCCCGATCTGGCACGGCGGCCGCCATGGCGAGGATGCCGCGCTTGCCTCCTGCTACGCCCGCGCCCTGCAGCTCGCGAACGATCATGCGCTGAGCTCGATCGCGTTCTCGGCGATTTCCACCGGCGTTTACGGTTTCCCGCCCGAGCGCGCGGCGCCGATTGCGGTTAAGACGACCCTCGATACGCTGCGCACCGCCACTTCGGTCACGCGAGCGGTGTTCTGTTGCTTCTCGCCGGCGAGTGCCGAGTTGCATCGCGCGGCGCTTACGGATGCGGCCCCTTGAAACCGCTCCACGCGCCGCTACCATCACATCCACCAAGAAGAACTCAGGAGGATACGACAATGCTGCGTCGCGCTGCGCGATGGTTGATGGCAGGAGCGCTGGCCGTAACGGCCGCGAGCCCGGCGATCGCCGAGACCACCTTCGACCTGCCGCCGAGCGTGCAGTTCTCCGACAAGAAGCTCGAACGGATCGACGAGTTCTTCAACAAGATCATCGCCGAGGGCAAGATCCCCGGCGCGATCGTGTATATCGAGCGCCACGGCAAGCCGGTCTATCACAAGTACTTCGGTGTCCGCGACGTCGCCACCAAGCAGCCGATGACCGACGACACCATCTTCCGGCTGGCGTCGCTGACCAAGCCGTTCACGGCGTTCGCGGTGATGACGCTGGTCGACGACGGCAAGATCAAGCTCGACGATCCGGTGTCGAAATACATCCCGGCGTTCGCCGACACCAAGGTCGGCGTCGAGAAGAAGCGCGAGGACGGCGAGAAGTATCTGGATTTCGTCGCGCCGAAGCGTCCGGTCCTGATCAGCGATCTGTTGCTGCACACCTCCGGCATCACCTACGGCTTCTATGGCGACAGCCTGGTGCGCAAGAC
The DNA here is from genome assembly GCF_010906995.1 of Rhodopseudomonas sp. WA056. Taxonomy (NCBI): domain Bacteria; kingdom Pseudomonadati; phylum Pseudomonadota; class Alphaproteobacteria; order Hyphomicrobiales; family Nitrobacteraceae; genus Rhodopseudomonas; species Rhodopseudomonas sp. WA056. The sequence continues at coordinate 21,464 of NZ_QPFS01000086.1, forward strand.
CATCGCGGCGGCCAAGATCTACGATAACGATCCGAGCAATGCCGAATTCGCCGAGCGGATCGCCAAGCTGCCGCTGCAGGAGCAGCCCGGCACGCTGTGGGACTACGGCAATTCCTACGAGGTGCTGGGCCGGGTGATCGAAGTCGCCTCCGGCAAGTCGTTCTACGAATACCAGAAGGAGCGACTGTTCGATCCGCTCGGGATGAAGGACACCCGCTATTATCTGACGACCGATGAACAGAAGGCGCGTATGGCGCAGCCGATGCCGAACGACGCCGATTTCCGGGTCGGGCGGCCGAGCCGGCCGGACATCGTCAAGAAGTGGGAATCCGGCGGCGGTGGCCTGACCTCGACGCCGTCCGACGTGATCCGCTTCGTCCGCATGCTGCACAACAAGGGCGAACTCGACGGCAAGCGTTATCTCAGCGAAGCCGTGTTCAAGGACATGACGACCGATCAGATCGGTCCGAACTCCGGGATCGAGCGCGACTACTTCTATTTCCCGGGTGACGGCTTCGGCTACGGTTACGGCCTCGGCGTCCGCACCGACGCCGGCCACGCCAAGCCGCCGCCGCCCGGCTCGCTCGGCGAATTGAAGTGGGACGGCGCGTCGGGCTGCTACTTCGTGATCGATCCGAAGCTCGACATGTTCTTCGTGCTGATGGAGCAGACCCCGTCGCACCGCCAGCCGATCCAGCGCGAGCTGAAGAAGCTGGTGTACGAGGCGCTGGACAATTGATGATGCGACGTCAGCCGTTGCGCGCGTAGAGCATCGGCACCGAACTATCGAGCATTGCCTCGACCACGCTGACGCCGTCCCACGCAAGGGCGCGCGTCAGCGCCGGCGTCAGCTCCTCGCTGCGCGTCACCCGCACCGCATCGCAGCCGAGCGATTGCGCCAGAGCGGTGAAGTCGATCCCGGGCAGCTCCAGCCCGGGCACGTTCCGCACCTGCATCACCTGGCTGAACGAGCGCATTGCGCCGTAGCCGCCATTGTTAAGTACCACCACGGTCAGCGGCAGCTTGCGCTGCGCGGCCGTCCACAACGCCTGGATCGAGTACATCGCCGAGCCGTCGCCGATC
>NZ_QPFS01000087.1:0-22218 GCF_010906995.1 Rhodopseudomonas sp. WA056
CGCCCCGGCGCAGCGGCGTGCGCAGCAATCCGATCAGCACCAGGCCGAGCGACGCCACGAGCAGAGGCCCGACGCCGAATGCGGTGACCCGGCCGACCGCACCGGGCAACGCCGCGACCCACTGGGCCACCACGATCATCCAGTCGATACCGATCTCCATGATCCGCCAGAACGGCGCATCGAGGCCGAACGGCATCGCGGCGAGGCCGAGCATTCCGGCCGGCATCACGATCGCGGAGACCACCGGCATCGCCACCAGATTGCTGAGCACGCCATAGGGCGTGATGCGGTGGAAGTGATAGGCGCCGTAGGGCATCGTCGCCAGTCCGGCGACCAGCGAGGCGAGCAGCAGCAGCGCGATTTCCCGGCCGCCCCACAGCGCCGCACGCGCCGTCGCCGAACTGTCCGCCTTCGCGAACAACGCCGGCATGCCGACCTGCACCAGTGCGACCAGACCGAGCGTGGCGGCGAACGACATCTGGAAGCTGGGATGTAGCAGGGCTTCCGGCGCGATCAGCAGCACGATCAACGCGGCCAGCGCCAGGGTCCGAAAGGTGATGGCACGGCGGTCGACCATCACGGCGATCAGGACCACCGCGGTCATCAGAAACGACCGCTGGGTCGCGACCTCCGCGCCCGACAGCGCCAGATAGAACGCTGCGGCGGCAAGCGCTGCAGCCGCAGCCGCCTTCTTGATCGGAAACGTCACCGTCAGCCGCGGCACCATCGCCAGCAGCGCGCGCAACGCGAAGAACACCACGCCGGCCACCACCGCCATGTGATAACCGGAGATCGACAGCACATGGCCGAGGCCGGAGACGAACATCGCATCGTTCACCGGGGTCGAGATCGCGTCGCGCTTGCCGGTGAGGAGCGCCGTGGCGATCGCGCGGACGTCTCCTCCCAGCGAGGCGCGGATCCGTGCGTCGATCGCGTCGCGCAGCCCCTGCATCACCGCGGCGTAGCGAAGCCGCCAGCCGGCGTCCTGCGGCGGCTCGGCGGTGGCGATCGCGCCGAGCACGAAGCCGGAGGCGGCGATGCCCTGGAAATACAGATCGCGCGCGAAGTCGTAGCTGCCCGGCCGAAGCGGCTGGAGCGGCGGCTGCAGCCGCGCCTTCAGCGTCACGAAACTGCCGACCGCCGGCGCCGTGCCCTTCCGTACCGACAGCCGCACCCGTTCGAGCGCCGGCGCCCGCGCCGCCTGCATCTGCGTGACGCGCAGGACGAAGCGGTCGGAGCGTTCGCGTTCCTCACGGACCTCGACGAAGCCCCTTAGCTCGGCGGCGAACACCGGCGCCACCAGCACCGGATGCGCAATTCGTTCGCCCTTCAGCGCCGCGGTGGCGAAGCCCGCCGTCAGCGCCGCGATCAGCAGCACCGGCGCGAACGCCCGGCTTCGCCGCAGCAGCACGGCGGCGACGCCGAGCACGACCGCGGTCGCGGCGGCCACCCAGGCGACCGGCTCATGATCGGCGGCAAAGTACAGCGCGATGCCGGTGCCGAACGCCACCGGCGTCCATGGCAGCAGCCGGCCCGGCCCCGCTTCGGCCCGCGCCCAATCCCGGAGACGGTCGAGGAACGCCGGCCGCCACGACAGGCCGGACGGCAGCAACGCACCGGCGCCGGCTGGCGCCCCGGTCGGCCATGTCCGTGCTGTGGTCCGATCGCGCCGCTCCACGGCACTCGCCCCCGTCCGCCGCGAGCGGAACAGTGGAGCAGAATGCCTTCGCCGGCAATTGCCGGCGGAGCGCAATCAGGATTGGAGCTAGCTCAGCCCTTCGCGACTTCCTTGGCGAAGGTATCGCGCAACCCGATGGTGCGATTGAACACCGGCTTGTCTGCGGTCGAGTCGCGATCGCGAACGAAGTAGCCCTGACGCTCGAACTGCAGCGGCTCGGTCGAAGCGCTCGCCGCCGTCTCCGGTTCGATCCGCGCGTCGGTCAGGACTTCGAGCGATTGCGGATTGAGATCGTCGGCGAAGGTCGCCGCGCTCGGCGCCGGATTGGCGAATAGCTGATTGTAGATCCGGATCTCCGCCTTGACCGACTGCGCGGCCGGCAGCCAGTGCATCGTCGCCTTGACCTTGCGGCCGTCGGGCGCGTTGCCGCCGCGGGTTTCCGGATCGTAGGTGCAGCGCAGCTCGACGATCTCGCCGGCGTCGTTCTTGATCACTTCACGGCACTTGATGAAATAGGCGTAGCGCAGCCGCACCTCGTTGCCGGGAGACAGCCGGAAGAACTTCTTCGGCGGGTTCTCCATGAAGTCGTCCTGCTCGATATAGATCTCGCGGCCGAAAGCGATCTTGCGGGTGCCGAGGCTCGGATCATCAGGATGGTTGATCGCCTCGAGCTCCTCGGTCTGGCCTTCCGGATAGTTCTCGATCACCACCTTCAGCGGCTTCAGCACCGCCATCCGGCGCTGGGCGGAGCGGTTCAATTCCTCGCGGATGCAGAACTCCAGCATCCCGAGATCGACCACGCTGTTGGCCTTTGCGACGCCGATCCGCTTGACGAAGTCTCGCAGCGCCGCCGGCGGCACGCCGCGGCGCCGTATCCCCGCCATCGTAGGCATCCGCGGATCGTCCCAGCCCGCCACATGGCCGCCGCGCACCAGCTCGGTCAGCACACGCTTCGACAGCAGCGTGTAGGTGATGTTGAGCCGCGCGAATTCGTACTGCCGGGGCTGCGACGGCACCGGCAGCTTCGACAGCAGCCATTCGTACAACGGGCGGTGGTCTTCGAACTCCAGCGTACAGATCGAGTGGGTGATGCCTTCGATCGCATCCGACTGGCCGTGCGCGTAGTCGTAGCTCGGATAGATCGACCATGTGTCGCCGGTGCGCGGATGGTGCGCGTGCAGAATGCGGTACAGCACCGGATCGCGCAGGTTGATGTTGCCCGACGCCATGTCGATCTTGGCGCGCAGCACCCGCGTGCCGTTCGGGAATTCGCCGGCCTTCATCCGCCGGAACAGGTCGAGGTTTTCCTCCACCGAGCGGTCGCGGAACGGGCTGTTCTTGCCCGGCTCGGTCAGCGTACCGCGGCTGGCGCGGATCTCATCCTGCGACTGGTCGTCGACATAGGCGTCGCCGTTCTGGATCATCAGCTCCGCCCAGGCGTAGAGCTGCTCGAAATAGTCCGAGGCGTAGAACATGTGTTCGCCCCAGTCGAACCCGAGCCAGCGGACGTCGGCCTGGATCGAGTCGATGTATTCCTGCTCTTCCTTGGTCGGATTGGTGTCGTCGAACCGCAGATGGCAGCGGCCGCCGAATTCCTGCGCGATGCCGAAATTCAGCGCGATCGATTTGGCGTGGCCGATGTGCAGATAGCCGTTGGGCTCCGGCGGGAACCGGGTCACGATGGTCCGGTGCTTGCCGCTGTCGAGATCGGCCTGGACGATGTCGCGAATGAAGTCGCGCCCTGCCTCGCCCGCCGCTGTATCTGCCGTGGTCATTCGTCAATCGTCCTGCTGGTCGGAACCGAAAGGGGTATCTGCCAAATCCGCCGCCCCGCGCCAACCCCTTCGGCCTGCGCGGACCACTTTAGTTATGCGCCGATCCTGCTATACACCCTGCGTGCCGCTCCGGCGCGTTCCCTTCCCTGCATTTGGTTCGAATGACCCGTCCCGTCGTCACCCGCTTCGCGCCCTCGCCCACTGGTTTCCTGCACATCGGCGGAGGCCGCACCGCGCTGTTCAATTGGCTGTACGCACGCAAGCACGGCGGCACCATGCTGCTGCGAATCGAGGACACCGACCGCCAGCGCTCGACCCAGGAGGCGATCGACGCCATCCTCGACGGCCTGAAATGGCTCGGGATCGATTGGGACGGCGACACCGTCTACCAGTTCGCCCGCGCGGCCCGGCACCGCGAGGTCGCCGAGCAGCTTCTGGCGGCCGGCAAGGCTTACCGCTGCTACGCCACCGCCGAGGAGCTGGCGGCGATGCGCGACAAGGCCCGCGCCGAGGGCCGCGCCAAGCTGTATGACGGCACCTGGCGAGACCGTGATCCGTCCGAAGCGCCGGAGGGTGTCAAGCCGACCATCCGGCTGAAGGCGCCGCTCACCGGCGAGACCGTGATCGAGGATCAGGTCCAGGGCCGTGTCGCCTGGCAGAACGAGAATCTCGACGATCTGGTGCTGCTGCGTGGGGACGGCACCCCGACCTACATGCTGGCGGTCGTGGTCGACGATCACGACATGGGGGTCACCCACGTCATCCGCGGCGACGACCATCTGATCAACGCGGCGCGGCAGAAGCAGATCTACGATGCGATGGCGTGGGAGCTGCCGGTGATGGCGCACATCCCGCTGATCCACGGTCCCGACGGCTCGAAGCTGTCGAAGCGCCATGGCGCGCTCGGCGTCGACGCCTATCGGGCGATGGGATACCTGCCCGCCGCGCTGCGCAACTATCTGGTGCGTCTCGGCTGGAGCCACGGCGATCAGGAAATCTTCACCACGCAGGAAATGATCGAGGCATTCGACCTGCCGGCGATCGGCCGCTCGGCGGCGCGGTTCGATTTCGCCAAGCTCGAAAGCCTCAACGGTCACTACATCCGCCAGAGCGACGATCACTGTCTCGTGACCCAGCTCGAAGACCTGCTGAAATACATCCCGCAGGGGCCGGCGATCGCCGCCAAGTTCGACGACAGCATCCGCGCCAAGCTGACCCAGGCGATGCCGGGGCTGAAGGAGCGTGCCAAGACGCTGCTCGAGCTGCTCGACAATGCCGGCTTCATTTTCGCCGACCGGCCGCTGTCGCTCGATCCGAAGGCCCAGGCAGTGCTGACGCCGGAAACCCGGCAGTTGATCGGCCGGATGCGCGCTGCGCTCGACGAGGTCACGCCGTGGACCGCGGCCACCACCGAGGCGGCGATGCGCAGCTTCGCCGAGCAGGCCGGGCTGAAGCTCGGGGCGGTGGCGCAACCGCTCCGGGTGGCGCTCACGGGACGGACCACATCGCCGGGAATCTTCGACGTTCTGGCGGTGCTGGGACGCGACGAATGCCTGTCGCGGCTGGCCGATCAGGCCGGGTAAAAGCCCGGGGAAACGGCTCGCGTCCGGCCGCCTTGCGGTGCACACTGCAATGAGCTACGCATTCCCGCCAGCGCTTCAAGACAACCAGTCTCGCTCGCAAGAGCGCTGCGCATACGGCTGGTTTCGCCAACGAACATCGGGGACCACACGATGGACGCAACGACCAACAACAAAACGGCAACGCTGACGGTTGGAAACAAGAACTACGATCTTCCGGTCCTGACCGGAACAGTCGGCCCCGACGTCATCGACATCGGCAAGCTCTATGCCCAGACCGGGATGTTCACTTACGATCCCGGGTTCACCTCGACGGCGAGCTGCCAGTCCAAGATCACCTACATCGACGGCGACGCCGGCGTTCTCGAGTACCGCGGTTACCCGATCGAACAGCTCGCCGAAAAGGGCGACTTCCTCGAGACCTGCTATCTGCTGCTGTACGGCGAACTGCCGACCAAGGCGCAGAAGGAAGATTTCGACTACCGCGTCACCCGCCACAACATGGTACACGAGCAGATGGCCCGGTTCTTCCAGGGCTTCCGTCGTGACGCGCATCCGATGGCGGTGATGGTGGCTTCGGTCGGCGCGCTCGCCGCGTTCTATCATGACTCCACCGACATCAACGATCCGACCCAGCGGATGGTCGCCTCGATCCGGATGATCGCCAAGATCCCGACGCTGGCGGCAATGGCCTACAAATACTCGAGCGGCCAGCCCTTCATCTATCCGAAGAACTCGCTGAGCTACGCGGCGAACTTCCTGCGGATGTGCTTCGCCACGCCGTGCGAGGAATACGTCGTCAATCCGGTGCTGGCCAACGCACTCGACAAGATCTTCACGCTGCACGCCGACCACGAGCAGAACGCCTCGACCTCGACGGTCCGCATCGCCGGCTCGTCGGGCGCCAACCCGTTCGCCTGTATCGCGGCCGGCATCGCCTGCCTGTGGGGCCCGGCTCATGGCGGCGCAAACGAGGCGGCGCTGGCGATGCTGAAGGAAATCGGCACGGTCGAGAACATTCCGGACTTCATCGCCAAGGTGAAGGACAAGAACTCGTCGGTGCGGCTGATGGGATTCGGCCACCGCGTCTACAAGAACTACGATCCGCGCGCCAAGATCATGCAGCAGGTCTGCCACGAAGTGCTGGCCGAGACCGGCCACCACGGCGACCCGCTGCTCAAGGTGGCGATGGAGCTGGAGAAGATCGCGCTCAACGATCAGTACTTCATCGATCGCAAGCTGTACCCGAACGTCGACTTCTATTCGGGCATCACGCTGAAGGCGATGGGCTTCCCGACCGACATGTTCACCGTGCTGTTCGCGGTCGCCCGCACCGTCGGCTGGATCAGCCAGTGGAGCGAGATGATCGAAGACCCGCAGCAGAAGATCGGCCGTCCGCGCCAGCTCTTCACCGGTGCGACCACCCGCAACTACGTCGAGATCAGCAAGCGCGGCTGACGCTTCTTCACCTGCTAACAGTTCGAAGGACCGGCCTTGTGCCGGTCCTTTTGTTTTGAGGACTTGATCACCGGAGCAGTGCTGCTCTTGACAGACACAGGGCCGCGTTTCGGAGCGATCACGACAGATACGACGTCATGGTTGAGGGAGCACGAAGCACCGTCTCAAGCCAAGCTCCTCGGGACGCAGGACGAGAACTCCGCCTCCCTGGGACTGGCTAAATCCCGCTTCAATCCATCGATCAGGCGTGCTGACCAGTTGGTCAGCCGATCGAGCGGCGCCTCTGCATCACGTCCGCTACGATGTCAGCCGCACGTCCGCTCGGGGTCTGGTCGCCGGTCGACAGGATGGCGTCGATCCTGGCGAAGCCGGCGAGCTGGCGGCGCCGCGCCGGGGTGTCGCCGAGCAGATCGCGCACCGCCGGCGCGAGCCTGTCCGCGACGCAATCCTCCTGAATGAACTCCGGCACCACGTCGTCGCCGATCACCAGATTGGCGAGGATCACCGTGCCCGGACGCACCACCCGCCGTGCGATCCAAATCTCCAGACTGCCGGCCCGATAGGCGGTCACCATCGGCACGCCGGCGATTGCCAGCTCCAGCGTGACGGTGCCGGACTTCGCCAGCGCAGCATGCGCGATCCGGAACGCGGCGCGCTTCTCCTGTTCGCCGACCACGATGCGCGGCTGCACCTCCCATGAGGCGACCGCGGCGCGGACAAGGGCCTCGAGATGCGGCGTGGTCGGCAGCACCGCCTCGAACGCGACGCCATCGCGCCTCAGCTTGGCCAGCGAGTCGCCGAACGCGGCGGCGTGGTGGCGGACTTCGCTGCGCCGACTGCCCGGCAGCACCAGCAGCACGGGCGGCTGGGCATCGCGGCGCGCCTGCTCCGTCTGGCTCGGCCGCAGCGAGTCGAACTGCTCGGTGAGCGGATGACCGACATAGCTGCATGGCGGGCCCTGCAGCCGGCGATACTCGGCCGGCTCGAAGGGCAGCAGCGCCATCACGTGATCGACATAGCCGAGCATCGCCCGCGCCCGCCCCGGCCGCCACGCCCACACCGTCGGCGACACGTAGTCGACGATCGGAATCGCCGGATCGCGGAGCCGGACCCGCCGCGCCACGCGGTGGGTGAAGTCGGGGCTGTCGATGATCACCAGGATGTCGGGTTTGGCGGCGAGCACTGCGTCCGCGGCGCGGCGGATCAGCTTCAGGATCAGCGGCAGCCGCTGCACCACGGCCGCGAAGCCGATGATCGACAATTCCTCGATCGGAAACAGCGACACCAGCCCCTCGCCGGCCATGGAGTGGCCGCCGATTCCGGCGAACCGGACCCGCGCGCCGAACCGGGCGCGGAGCTCGCGCATCAGCGCGCCGCCGAGCCGATCGCCGGACTCCTCGGTCGCGATCAGATACACGGTCCGAACGCGATCCTCCTGCGATCCGGCGGCCGTCATTCGCGCGTTCCGATCACGAACAGCCCGGCCCTGTCGGCGGCCGCGATCATCGTTTGCGGCTCGGCGACGACGGTATGCCCGGCGACCACGGCGACGCCGCCGAGGCGCGCCGCGACCAGCCCTTCGATGGTCGTCGGTCCGACCGCAGGCAGATCGAAGCGCAGATCCTGGCCGGCCTTCGGCGCCTTCACCAGCACGCCATGACCGGGCTTGGCGCGAATCCGCCGGCTGTCACGGAGCTGCGCCACGCGTCGCAGCAGCTCGTCGGTACCGCCGGTATCCTCGACCGCGACGACGTGACCGTCGATCACCACGCAGCCCTGGCCGATATCGAACGGGCTCAGCGCCGCCAGCACTGCGCGCCCCTTGGCGATGTCGGCCTCCACGCGCGCATCCGGTGCAGCGCGGGTCAGGCAGCCCTGCGGGATCAACAGATCGCTGGCGACGTCTTTCAGGCCGAGCAGCCGGAAGCCGTGGCGCTCGAACAATCGGCCGACCCCGGTCAGGAGATGGTCGTCACCGCCGCGATAGGCCGCCAGCACTGCCGGCAGAACTTTGATCGCGCCCCAGTCGAGCCGCATCTCCGACAGCGCCGGCCGCACCAAGGAGCCGATGAACACCAGGTCGCGGCATCCCTCGGCGCGCAACAGCCGCAACAGCCTGCCCAGCGCGCCCATCGGCAGCCAATGGTGTCGATACGCAGCCACACGCTCGGAGTCGCAGCTTCCCTTCAGCGCGAACAGGACCGGCGTCAGACCGCGCGCGGCGAGCGTATCGGCGACCGCAAACGGCAGCGCGCCGCCGCCGGCGATGATGCCGACCTTGGCGCCGAGCGGTGGGAGAGAATCGGTCATGGCCGGAGCACCGGCCGGTCAGGCGTCGTCGTCGTCGTTGACGCTCGCGCCGCCTTCGCGCGCCATGCACAGCGCGACGCGCTGGCCGCGTCCGCCTCGGGCCTTGATGTCGTCGATGAAGCCGACGATCTCGGCGATTGCCGGGTCCTCCCCGGTGCGCGATCGCACTCGCTCCAGTCGTTCGGCGAGCGGGCCGGCGCTGTGGAACAGGTCGTCGTAGAACGCGCGCACAATTCTCAGCCGCTCCTTGGTGAATTTGCGCCGGCGCATGCCGACGATATTCAACCCGGACAGCTTCGCATAGATGCCGTTGGCGAGCGCGTAGGGAATGACATGGGTGCGCAGCCCGGTCATGCCGCCGATCATCACCTGGTGCCCGACCCGGGTGAACTGCTGCAGCACCGTCATGCCGCCGATGAAGGTGAAGTCGCCGATCTCGCAATGACCGCCGAGGGTGGCGGCGTTGGCGAAGATCACGTCGTTGCCGACGATGCAGTCGTGGCCGACATGGCTGGCCGCCATGAAGAACCCGCGGTCGCCGACCCGGGTGACGCCGCCGCCCCCGACCGTGCCGGTGTTCATCGTCACGTTTTCACGGATGGTGCAGGCGTTGCCGACGACCAGCGTGGTCGGCTCGCCCTTGTAGCCGGTCGACTGCGGCGCGCCGCCGAGTGAAGCAAACGGATGGATGGTGCAGCCTTCACCGATCGTGGTGTGGCCGGTGACGTTGACGTGGCCGATCAGACGGGTCCCGGCGCCAATGCTGACATGGGGGCCGATCGTGCAATACGGGCCGATCTCCACACCGTCGCCGAGTACCGCTCCGTCTTCGATCCGCGCAGTCGAGTCGATTGTGCTCATTCAGCCCGTCAATCTGCCAGCATCGCGCCGACATCGGCTTCGGCGACGATCTGGCCGTCGACCTTGGCCTCGCCGTGAAACCACCACATCGTTTTCCGTCTGCCGGTGCGCGTCAGGTGATACTCAACGGTATCGCCCGGCATCACCGGCTTGCGGAACTTGCACTTGTCGATCGTCAGGAAATACACCGCGCGCGGCTTCTCGGTGCCGGTCACCGACAGGATGCCGATCACCCCGGCGGTCTGCGCCATGCCCTCGATCATCAGCACGCCGGGATACACCGGACGCTCCGGGAAGTGCCCCTGAAACGCCGGCTCGTTCACGGTGACGTTCTTGATGCCGATGCCGCTGTAATCCTCGCGGATGTTGATCACGCGATCGATCAGCAGAAACGGAAAACGGTGCGGCAGGGTTTTGAGGATGGTGTTGATATCAACGTGCTCAAATCGAATCGGTGATTCCATCACCCCCGTCCTTCATCCCTGTCGTCGTCGGGTTTCGCCGCCGTCTCGGGCCCGCTGGCCTCAGCGAGCCGCCGTACTGCCAGCATCTCCCGGAACCATGTCCTGGTCGGCCTGGCGAACATGCCGCCCCAGCGCTCACCTGCCGGAATGCTGTCCTTTACTCCGGACATCGCCGCCACCTGGGCGCCGTCGCCGATCAACACGTGATTGTTGATGCCGACCATCGCTCCCAGCGCGACGTTGTCGCCCAGCGTCAGGCTGCCGGCAAGGCCGCATTTCGCGGCGATCACGCAATGTCGACCAATTGTTACGTTGTGGCCGATCTGAACCTGATTGTCGATCTTGGTGCCCTCGCCGATCACGGTGTCGCGCAGCGATCCGCGGTCGATCGTCGTGCCGGCCCCGAGCTCGACGTCGTTCTGGATGATCACCCGGCCGGTCTGCGGCACCTTGGTGTGGCGGCCCGCGAAAATGAACCCGAAGCCGTCCTGGCCGATGTGGCAGCCGGGATGCATCAGAACGTTGTTGCCGATCAGGGCGTGCTGCAGATGGCTGCCGGCGCCGATGTCGCAATCCCGGCCGATCTTCACCCCGGCGGCGATCACCGCCCCCGCCCCGATCACCGTGCCGGCGCCGATCTCGACGTCGGGACCGATCACCGCCAGCGGCTCGACCGTGACCTCGTCCTCGAGCTTGGCGGTATCGTCGATCACCGCGGTGGGCGCGATGCCCTGTCCGGCGAGACCGGTGCGCGGCCGCAGCGCGTCAGCATAGAGCTGGCGGGCGACTTCGACAAAGGCATGGAACGGCCGCCGCGCTCGCAGCACTGCAACGTGCGGCGGCACCCTGCCCTCGAACCGCTCGCTGACCAGACAGGCCCCAGCGCGGGTCGCGACGAGGTCGTCGGCGTAGCGGAGATTTTCAAAGAAGGTCAAATGCATCGGCCCGGCCTCGTCGAGCGAGGCAAGTCCGGTGATGCGATGCTCCGCCTGCGAAGCATCGACCAGCGTCGCCTTCGTCAGGCTGGCGATCTCGGCCAGCGTGGACGAAGGACGCGGTGGGAAAAACGAGGTTGATGCCATTCCTTCGGTCGCGGTCCGGCCTGCAGGACTTAGAGCTGATCCGGCTCTGACAGAGTCAGAGCCGGATCTACTGTTGTTGGGGTTGGGGCGATTCTCTTACGCGAGCCGGTTCCGGCGTCGCTAGAAACCGCCTTAGAACGAAGTGCCGCCGCCGAACTTGAATTCCTGAACGCGGTCGTACTTACCCTTCGTGATCGGGATCGCGTAGTCGAAGCGCAGCGGTCCGAACGGCGAGGCCCAGATCAGGCCGACACCGACCGAGGTGCGGACGAGGTTGGTGTCGTCATAGTTCAGGCCCGAACAGGTGCCGATCGTGGTCTGGCTCGCCGGGGTGCAGCCCGGAGTGTTGACTTCACCGGTGAGCGTCCATGACGTCGGTCCCTTGTAGTCGAACAGCGAACCGGCATCGGCGTAGATCGCGCCCTTGAGCCCGACTTCCTTCGGCAGGAACCAGAACGGCATCTGCAACTCGACCGACGCGCCCCAGTAGTTGGTGCCGCCAAGCGCGTCGCCGCCGTAGCCGTAGATGGCGTAGGTGCCGATGTCGCGCGGACCGATACCGTTCGGGGCGAAGCCGCGAACCAGGTTCGAGCCCATCTGGAAGTGATCGAGCATCCGGAGCTGGTTGTCGCCATAGGTGCTCAGATTGCCGGCCTGCAGATGGATCAAGCCGATCAGGTCCGCCACCAGCGGGGTGTAGTACTTGGCGTCGAACGCGGTCTTGATGAACTTCACGTCGCCGCCGACACCGGCGAAGTCCTGACGCAGATCGACCAGCAGACCGTCGGTCGGGTTCTTGATGTTGTCCAGGGTGTTGTAGGTGAGCGTGTAGCCCAGCGACGAGGTCCAGTAAGCACCGCCGGCCAGACCGATACGGACCGGCAGAGATGCTTCGCCGTCGCCGTAGCAGCCCAGCACGCCATAGGTGCTCTGCAGGTTGTTGGCGGCGATGTACTGCGGCGTCGGGAAGAACGAGCTGCTGCTCGGGATGTTGTTACAGTTGTTCAGGTACGACGGCAGCGTGATCTCCTGCCGGTACAGCGAGTAGCGGATCTGCAGCGACAGGTCTTCCCGCAGCGCGAAGCCGAGGCGCGGGCTGAAGCCGAGCGTCTTGGTCGAGTACGAGATGTACCGGTTGGCGAGCTGTTCGCGCTGATACAGGTCGAGGCCGAGCGCGACGCGGTAGTCGAGCAGATACGGCTCGACGAACGACAGCGAGTAGCCACGGGCGTACTGGCCGTACTGCACCGACGCCTTGGCGAAGATGCCGCGGCCGAGGAAGTTGCGTTCCGAGACCGAGACTTCACCCAGCGCACCGTCGCTGGTCGAATAGCCGCCCGACACCGAGAAGTCGCCGGTCGATTTCTCTTCGAGATTGACCACCAGGATGACGCGGTCGCTCGACGAGCCCGGCTCGGTGGTGATTTTCACGGACTTGAAGAAGTCGAGGTTCTTCAGCCGGCGCTCGGCACGATCGACCAGCGCACGGTTGTAGGCGTCGCCTTCGGAGATATCGAACTCGCGCCGGATCACGTAATCGCGGGTCCGGGTGTTGCCGACGACGTTGATGCGCTCGATGTAGACGCGCGGACCTTCCTCGATCGAAAACACGATCGAGACGGTGTGCTCGTCGAAATTACGATCGCCGCGCGGACGCACGGTCGCGAACGCATAACCGCGCCGCGACAGCTCGATCTGCATCTCCTCGACCGACTTCTCCAGCGCCTCGGCGTTGTACAGCGAGCCGACATTGACGCGCGAGTAGCTGCGCATCGAATTGGCATCGAGCGTCGGGATCGTGGAGTCGAAGGTCACCGAACCGACGCGGTACTGCTGACCTTCCTCGATCTGGAAGGTCACCATGAAGCCCTTGCGCTCCGGGTCGTACTCGGTGAGCGCGGCCACCACCTGCACGTCGGCAAAGCCGTGCTTCAGATAGAAGCGGCGGATCAGGTCGCGGTCGGCCTCGACCCGGTCCGGATCGTAGACGTCGCCGCTGCCGAGGAAGCTCAGCAGGTTGGATTCGCGGGTCTTGATGACGTCCTTCAGGCGATAGGACGAATAGGTCTTGTTGCCGACGAATTCGATCGACTTCACGCCGGTCTTCGGACCTTCGGTGATCACGAACACCAGATCGACGCGATTGTTGGGCTGCTCGATGATCTGCGGGTCGACGCGAACGTCGTAACGGCCGGAGCGGCGGTAAATTTCGGCAATCCGCAGCGCGTCGCCCTGCACCATCGGGCGGGACAGCGTGCCGCGCGGCTTCGACTGGATTTCAGCCGAAAGCTGCTCGTCCTTGATCTTCTTGTTGCCCTCGAACGCCAGGCGCCCGATCACCGGGTTCTCGACGACGCTGACCACCAGCCGGCCACCGGCCTGGTTGATGCGCACGTCCTGGAACAGACCGGTCTCGATCAGCGCCTTGAGGCCGTCGTCGATCGACCCCTGATCGAGGCGACCGCCCGGACCGGGCTTGAAATAGGAGCGAATGGTCTCGGCCTCGACCCGCCGGTTGCCCTCGACCGCGATCGACGAAGCGGACTGGGCAGCGGCAGGAGACGCCATCACCACCCCGACCGCCGTCGTGGCGACAGGTACGGCGAAAAACACCAGGGCGGCACCGACTACCCCCCGCAACACTCGCATTCCAACTTTCATGCGCTACGCGCCCTTGTCATTCCGATGCCGGCACAGTGTCCCGCACCGACAGAATCCCCAGGTTGCCTCGCTTGTAGACAATTTTGCCCGGGTGGCAAACGTCCTTTCGCGATGCGATTTCAATTTCATTCCAACACGTTGCCCATCCGCCACGTTTGACGGATGGAATACATCAAGACGACGCCAGATGGAGGATGTCGTTGTAGGTCGCGAACATCATCAACATCAGCACCAGGGCCAACCCGATTCGGAACCCGAGCTCCTGGGCCCGCTCCGACAGCGGACGGCCGCGGACGGCTTCGATCCCGTAGAACAGCAGGTGCCCGCCATCGAGCAGCGGAACCGGGAACAGGTTGAGCAGCCCGATCGAGATCGACAGCACCGCAGCCAGATGCAGCAGCGGCGTGAAGCCGATCGTGGCCACCTGCCCCGACACCTGGGCGATCCGCAGCGGCCCGCCGAGCTGGTCGGCCGCCTCACGCCCGGTGAAAATACCGCCGATATAAGAGAACGTCCGATCGACGACGAACCAGGTCTCCTTGACCCCCATCCACAGCGCGACCGCCGGATTGACCTGCTCGGTGGTCACCTCCCCCGCGGCGGTGGACCGGCTGATTCCGAGAATGCCGAGGCGCTGGACGTTGCCGAAGCGGTCCTTGATCTCCTTCAGCTCCGGCGTCGCCGTCAGGTCGACCGTCGAATCGCCGCGCTTAACGGTAAATCTGAGCTGGCGGCCGGCCTCGGCGCTGACGATGCGCTGCATCTCGAGGAAGCTGCCGATCGCGCTGCCATCGATCGAGGTCACCACGTCGCCCGGCCGGAACCCGGCCGATTCGGCGGCGCTGCCCGGCTGCACCCCGTCGACCCGCGCCGACGTGCTGGGCACCCCGAACACGCTGAACAGGAAGGTGAACAGGACAATCGCAAGGATGAAATTGGCCAGCGGACCGGCGACCACGATCGCCGCGCGCGGCCCGACCGGCTTGTGGTGGAAGCTGACCGCACGATCCGCGGCCGACATCTGTGACAGCGCCTCGCCGGAGGGCGTGCTCGCCTCGCTGTCGTCGCCGAAGAATTTGACGTAGCCGCCGAGCGGCACAGCGGACAACTTCCAGCGGGTACCATGGCGGTCGTTGAAGCCGACGATCTCCGGGCCGAATCCGATCGAGAAGGTCAGAACCTTCACGCCGTTCCAGCGGGCGACCAAAAAATGGCCGAGCTCGTGGAAAAACACCACGATCGTCAGGACGAACAGGAAAGGCACCACGTAGCCGATCAGGCCGTGGCTTAACGTATTGTAGCTATTCAGAAAAAGATCGGCCATCCCATTCCTTTCGAGCAGAACCGACGGCCCTGTTCCCTGGTCCTCTAAGATGCCTTTGCGGCAATTTGAGGCAACAGGGTGGCAGCCAGGTCTCGTGCCTGGCGGTCGAGTGCGATGGCATCGTCGGCGGAGCCGAGCGGCGCCAGATTGCCGGCGCGCACCCAGCGATCGAGCGTGTCCTCGACCAGACGAGCAATCGCCCCGAACCGGATCTTCTGAGCGATGAAGGCGGCGACCGCGACCTCGTTGGCGGCGTTGTACACCGTCGTCGCACCATGCCCGGTACGAAGCGCGTCATAGGCTAGGCGAAGCCCCGGAAAACGCGCAAAATCAGGCGCTTCGAAGGTCAATTGACCAATCTTGGCGAGGTCCAGTCTGGCGGCGCGTCCGGTAATCCGATCCGGAAAGCCGAGGCAATGCGCGATCGGAATCCGCATGTCGGGCGCGCCGAGCTGTGCCACCACGGAATGATCGGCGAATTCGACCAGACCATGGACGATCGACTGCGGGTGCACCAGCACGTCGATTTCGTCCGGCGACAATGCGAACAGATACGACGCTTCGATCACCTCGAGGCCCTTGTTCATCATCGACGCCGAATCGATGGTGATCTTCTGGCCCATGCTCCAGTTCGGGTGCTTCAGAGCCTGCGCCAGCGTCGCCTGCTCGATATCGGCGGCAGCCCAGGTGCGGAACGGCCCGCCCGAAGCCGTAATGATGACCCGGGTCAATTCATGACGGTTGCCGGAGGCCAGCGCCTGGAACAGCGCATTGTGTTCCGAATCGGCCGGCAGGATCTGCGCGCCGGCAGCGGCGGCCCGGCTCATGAAGAAATCGCCGGCACACACCAGACACTCTTTGTTGGCGAGCGCGACGGTGGTGCCGCGGTCGACCGCGGCCAGCGCCGGCTTCAGCCCGGCGGCGCCGGAAATCGCCGCCATCACCCAGTCGGCGGGCCGTGCGGCGGCTTCGATCACCGCACTTTCGCCCGCGCCGCAGGCGATGTCGGTGCCGGCCAGCGCCGCACGCAACTCGCCGAGCCGCGCCGGGTCGGCGACCGCGACGAAGCGAGCGTTGAATTCCTTCGCCAGTTTGGCGAGGCCCGCGACATTGGCATTGCCGGTCAGAGCTTCGACCCGGTAGCGCTCGGGCGCAGCCCGGATCAGATCCATCGTGCTGTCGCCGATCGAACCGGTCGCACCGAGCACGCTCACCGTCCGCACGCCGTTATGGGCGGACGGGGCATTTTTCAGGGGGACTGCACTCATCGGATCACCACACCATAAGTCCGCTGCCAATACCATCCAGCGGCGCGCGAGTCAGGCCGATCAGCACGGCTGTCACCACCGCGGCGACGTAGCCGTCGAGCCGGTCCAGCAGCCCGCCATGACCGGGAATGATCTGGCTCGAATCCTTGACGCCGAACGTCCGCTTCACGGCGGATTCGAACAGATCGCCGAGTTGCGACACGATCGAGAGAATCGCCGCAAGCCCAAGCAACGGCAGCACTTTCCCGAACCCTGCAAGACCGAAACCAAGCCCCACCAGGAGGCTGAGGGACAATCCTCCGATCGCGCCGGACCAGGTTTTCTTCGGACTGACCCGCGGCCACAGCTTCGGACCGCCCAACGTTCGACCGACGAAATAGCCGCCGATATCGGCGCCCCACACCACCATCAGGATCAGCACCAGGGCTGGAAAGCCGTGGTCAGGGTCGAGCCGCACCAGAATCGATGCGATCAGCGCCGCCGCCGCGTAAGCAAGCCCGGAGGCGGTCCAGCGCCGCGGCTGATCGCCGAGCAGCGCCAATCCGCCGACGCCGAGCGCCGCCGCGACCATCGCCGGCACCGGCTTGTCGAAGGCCAATCCCAGTCCACAGACGATCAGGCACAGACAGCCGAGCACCAGCACGCGGAAATCACGCGCCGCTCCGACAATCGACAGCCATTCGATGAACAGGCCGACCGCCACCGCGGTCGCCAGCAACGCCCAAGGCCAGCCTCCGAGATACGCGATCGCGATCGCGCCCGGCGCCAGCACCAGCGCAGCGGCGATTCGCATGACCAAATTCCGGGACCCCTGCTCGGCCGCCGGCGCCGGCGCCGCCTTGTCCTCACTCACGCGTGTCACGATCCTGTCTTGGCGGCCAATCCGCCGAACCGGCGTTCGCGCCGGGAATATTCGGCGATCGCGCCTTCCAGCGCCGCCTTGTCGAAGTCCGGCCAGTGAATGGGCACGAACACCAGCTCACTGTACGCAGCCTGCCACATCAGGAAATTCGACAATCGTTGTTCTCCGCTGGTGCGGATGATCAGGTCGGGATCGGGAATATCCGGCGCGTCGAGATAGCGTCCAAGCGTTGCGATATCGATGCTCTCCGGGTCGCGCTTGCCCTCGGCCACTTCGCGCGCCAGCCGCTGGGCGGCGTTGGCGATCTCCTGGCGCGAGCCGTAGTTGAACGCCACCACCAGATTGAGCTTGGTATTATTGCGAGTGAGTTCCTGCGCCTCGTCCAGCAACTGGCAAAGATCGGGCGCGAGCCGGTTGCGCTCGCCGATCACCCGGATCCGCACCCCGTCCCGGTGGAGCGAAGCCAGATCGTTGCGGATGAAGCGGCGCAGCAGGCCGAACAGGTCGCCGATCTCGGTGGCAGGCCGCGACCAGTTTTCCGAGCTGAACGAGAAGATCGTCAGATACTGGATACCCAGTTCGCTGGAAGCGCGAACCACCCGGCGCAGCGCCTCGACGCCGCGGCGATGTCCTTCGGCGCGCGGCAACCCCCGCGCCGCCGCCCAACGCCCATTGCCGTCCATGATGATCGCGACATGCGCCGGAGCGCTCGACGGCTCGGACGGGTCAGGCAGAGGCGCGGCAGCTTTCGACATCGCTCATTCCCGAAGCATCATCCCGCGAGAAGATCACCGGCTCGCTGCCAGAAATTATTCGAGATCAGTAAGTTATAGTCGAGACGACGACAAGAGCCGAAGTGCCGCCACGACCCGCCGCGATCGCTGCGGCCAAGATCACAGGCAACGATCGCCCGCGCACAGAATCTCGCCGGGCCGCGACCCGGCGATCATCACAGCGAACAGGCTAGACGGTCAGGATTTCCTTTTCCTTGTTCGCGAGCAACTGATCGATCTCGCCGATGGTCGCATCGGTGGCCTTCTGAACTTCCGTGTCGAGCCGCTTCTGGTCGTCCTCGGAGATTTCGTGGGCCTTCTCCAGCTTCTTGATGGTGTCGAGGCCATCGCGGCGGACGTGCCTGACCGCGACGCGGGCGGCTTCGGCATACTTGTGCGCGACCTTGACCAGCTCCTTGCGGCGCTCTTCGTTCAGCTCGGGGATCCGCAGCCGGATCACCTGTCCTTCAGTCGCCGGCGACAGGCCGAGGTTCGAATCGACGATGCCCTTCTCGACCGCCTTGACCATCGACTTGTCCCAGACCTGCACCGAGATCAGCCGCGGCTCCGGCACCGACACGGTGGCAACCTGATTGAGCGGCATGTGGCTGCCATAGGCGTCGACCTGCACCGGCTCGAGCATCGAGGCCGAGGCGCGCCCCGTACGCAGACCACCGAGTTCGTGCTTCAGGGACTGCGCAGCGCCCTGCATCCGCCGCTTCAATTCGTTGATGTCGAACTTGTCGGACATAACCGCCTCTCTCTTCCTGAAATCTGAAATCACCATCGCCGTGCGAAGCGCGGCGGTCGCCTGTCAGCCCGCCACCACCGTGGCGCGTCCCGCACCACGTAGCACCGCACCGATCGAACCGGGGTCGGCGATCGAGAACACGATGATAGGCAGCGAGGTTTCGCGGGCAAGCGCGAAAGCCGTCGCATCCATCACCTTGTAGCCGCCGGCAAGGGCTTCGGAATGGGTCAGCTTCTCGAACCGCTTCGCATTCGGATCGCGCTTCGGATCGGCGGTGTAGACACCATCGACGTTGGTCGCCTTGAGCACCGCGCCGGCGCCGATCTCGGCGGCTCGCAGCACTGCGGCCGTGTCGGTTGTGAAGTAAGGATTGCCGGTGCCGGCGGCGAATAGCGCAATTCCGCCTTCGCGCAGCGTCTGTTCGGCGGCGGCCCGGGTGTAGAGTTCGCAGACTTCCGGCATCATCAGCGCAGCCAGGGTACGCGCCTTCTGGCCATGACGTTGCAGCGCTTCGGCGAGCGCCAGGCAGTTCATCACGGTGGCCAGCATGCCCATCGTGTCGCCGGTGGTCCGCGACACGCCGCGGGCGGAGACTTCGACGCCGCGGAAAATATTGCCGCCGCCGATCACCACTGCGATTTCGACGCCGAGCGCGCGGGCGGCGATCAGTTCGCTCGCCACCCGATCGATGGTGGCCTGATCGATACCGTAATCCTGGGGACCGGCGAAAGATTCGCCCGACAGCTTGACCAGCACACGTCGATAGATCGGCTCAGCCATGACGCGGTCGTTGCCCCCTGTTGGCCGAACGACTCCCGGCCCGAAGGCCGGAAGTCGCGAAGCACGAAACGCTTACTTCTGGCCCGAAGCAGCCGCGACTTCGGCAGCGAAGTCGGAGGTCTGCTTCTCGATGCCTTCGCCGAGCGCGTAGCGGACGAAGCCGGCGACCTTGATCGGCGCACCGACCTTGCCTTCGGCTTCCTTCACGGCCTGGGCGACCGACTTGCCCTTGTCGTCGTGGATGTAGGCCTGCTCGAGCAGGCAGACTTCCTTGTAGTAGGTCTTCAGGCCGTTCTCGACGATCTTCTCGATCATGTTTTCCGGCTTGCCCTGCTGACGGTACTTGTCCGCCATCACCTCGCGTTCGCGCTGAACCACGGCCTGATCGAGCCCGGCCGGGTCGAGCGCCTGCGGATTGGCGGCGGCGACGTGCATCGCGAGCTGGCGGCCGAGCGTCGCGAGTTCGTCGGCCTTGCCGGCGGATTCCAGCGCGACGATCACGCCCATCTTGCCGGCGCCGTCGATCACCGCGTTGTGGACGTAGCTCGAGACCACGCCCTGCGACACTTCCAGCGCGGCGGCGCGGCGCAGCGTCATGTTCTCGCCGATGGTGGCGATGGCGTCGGCGATCGCGCCGGCGACCGTGGTCGAGCCGACCGGGGCGGCGTTGATCGCGTCGATGTCGGCGCCGACCTTCAGAGCCACCTGGGCGATCATCTTGACCAACCCCTGGAACTGCTCGTTGCGCGCAACGAAGTCGGTCTCGGAGTTGACCTCGATGACAACACCCTTGGTGCCGTCGGTGAGCGCGCCGATCAGACCTTCCGCGGCGACGCGGCCGGCCTTCTTGGCTGCCTTCGACAGGCCCTTCTTGCGCAGCCAGTCGATCGCGGCCTCCATGTTGCCGTCGGTCTCGGCGAGCGCCTGCTTGCAATCCATCATGCCGACGCCGGTGGTCTCGCGCAGCTCCTTGACCATTGCTGCAGTAATCGTTGCCATCGCTAATAAGCCCTCTGCCTGTGAGTGCGACCGCGCAGCCGAAGCCCGCGGTTCGCAATCAGGAACACATCTCAGATTTTGACGACGGAACGATGCGGCCGGATGCCGGCCGCATCGCCTCGTATTACTCCGCCTCGGCGGTCAGCGACTTGGCCTGCGCCACCCAGGCATCGGCCCGGCTCGGCAGACCGACTTCTTCGCCGATCTGATGCGCGGTGGCCTGGTCGAGCTCGGCAAGCTGCCAGAAGTGGAAGATGCCGAGGTCGTTGAACTTCTTCTCGATCGCGCCGGACACGCCCGCCAGCTTCTTGAGGTCGTCCGGGGTACCACGCGGACCCGGCAGACCCTGGAAGGACGAAGCCTGCGCCGCCGGCAGGTCTTCACGCAGCGGCTGCGACGCCGCACCGATGTCGATGCCGACATCGCCCTGCGCGCGCGAAATGCCGTCGATCACCGCACGGGCGACCAGATCGCAGTACAGCGCAATGGCGCGACCGGCGTCGTCGTTGCCCGGCACCAGATAGGTGATGCCCTTCGGATCGCAATTGGTATCGACGATCGCGGCGACCGGAATGCCGAGACGCTGGGCTTCCTGGATCGCGATGTCTTCCTTGTTGGTATCGATCACGAAGATCAGATCCGGAAGACCGCCCATGTCCTTGATGCCGCCGAGCGAGCGGTTGAGCTTGTCGCGCTCGCGCTGCAGCTCGAGGCGCTCCTTCTTGGTATAGGCGTTGGCGTCAGCCGAGCTCAGCACGTCTTCGAGGTGACGGAGCCGGCGGATCGAGCCCGAAATCGTCTTCCAGTTGGTCAGCGTGCCGCCGAGCCAGCGCGAATTGACGAAGTACTGCGCCGAGCGCTTGGCGGCATCGGCGACGGCGTCCTGCGCCTGGCGCTTGGTACCGACGAACAGCACGCGGCCGCCCTTGGCGACGGTGTCGCTGATCGCCTGCAGCGCACGATGCAGCATCGGCACGGTCTGGGTCAGGTCGACGATGTGGATGTTGTTGCGGACGCCGAAAATGTAGTCCGCCATCTTCGGATTCCAGCGATGCGACTGGTGACCGAAATGCACGCCAGCTTCGAGGAGCTGACGCATCGAGAATTCAGGAAGCGACATAGGTAGTTCTCCGGTTGGTTCCTCCGGAAACGTGTGGGCAACCGTGCCTCACGTGGGGACGAATCCCCTCGCGGCCCGGTGCCACCGGACGGCCTTGCGAGCCATGTTTCCGTGTGAGATGGCGCGCGTTATAGCGGGATTCCCCGATAACGCAAGGCGGAACGGTGCGGATCGGCCGACCGGACGAGGCCTCCCCGCCCCGTCTCGCCCGCCCGCCGCGGCGGGCGGGCAGGCGATTCAGACGACCTGCGTCCGGTTCAGCATTGGCTCACTCCCGGCGGGCAGCGTTTGGCCGGGCCCTGCGGCCGCGGCGGCGGGGCGGTCCTTGGCGGCGCCGGTGGCCGCGGCGGTGCGATGTGGGGCGGCGGGGCCATGCGGGCGGCAGCAGGCGGCGGCGCCATCCGCGGGGCGGCCTGCGACGGCAGCGACGGCATGGCCGGGCGCGGGGCTGCGTGCATCGGCGGCGGAACCG
>NZ_QPFS01000088.1:0-21923 GCF_010906995.1 Rhodopseudomonas sp. WA056
GAATACGAACTAACCCGACGTCCGGTCTCTCAGGATCAGTTCGGCGCATCCCTGCGCCGCCTGCACCACGCCGCTGTAGCCGCCGATGCCCGCATAGGCCGAGGCGAGATACAGGCCGGGCAGAGTCGTGCGCGGCGTGCGGTAGGGCGCGTCGGAGTTCGGCAGCAGCGGCGCGAAGCCGTAGACCGCGCCCTGGGGTGCGCCGAGATATTGCTGCACCGAGTAGGCGGTGTTGAAGGCCGCAGCGGTGATGGCGCCTGAAAGTCCCGGATAGCTGCGGTCGAGATGGGCGAGCAGCGCCTGCTGCCAGCGGCCGCGCTTGGCCCGATAGGCGTCCTGCTCCAGCCCGTCCCAGTTCGATACCCGGTCCGGCCCGACCACCGACAGCACATAGGGCGGCGATGGTACGCCGGAATCGATCGCCGTGTAGTCGGCGATCGCCAGCGGCGGCATCCGCGCGCCCGGCTCGTCCGCCATCAGGGTTTTGCCCTCGGCATAGGAGGCGAGCGTCGTCATCCAGTCGGGCAGGAGTTGCGTCGCGTAGCTGCCGACGCCGAATTCGCGCGGCGGCCTGGACAGACCGAGCGTCAGCGCGAACAGCGATAGCGACCGGGTATGATCGGCGTAGCTGGCGGTGAGGCGCTGCGCCTGATCGGCCGGCAGCAGGCTCGCCAGCGTTGCCGGTGCGGCGTTGCCGATCACAGTCGCGGCTTCGACGGTCTGCGGATCGCCGCCATCGCGGGCGACGTGGGTCACCCGATGCGCGCCGCCGTGATCTCCCATCACCAGGCCGGACACGACGCGGCGTAGTACGACCTCGCCACCGGCCTTGCGCACCGCGCGCGCCAGTGCGCTCGACAGCCGCTGCGAACCGCCCTGGATGAAGCGCGCGCCGCTGAGCAGGAAGCTGCCCTGCACCATCGCGAACGGTACCCACCACAGCGCCCCGACATCGTCGTGCACGTAGGACAGATTGCCGGCGACCGCGCATTTCAGCGCCTCGTCGTCGCCGAACAGCGCCTGCAGTCTGTCGCCGAGCGAGGCGTGCCAATCGGCGAACTCCGGCGCCAGTGCCAGCACCGCGTCGAGCCCGCCGTCGCCGAGTGTACCGGCGAGCCGTTCAAGTTCGCCGAGCCATCGCGCGATGCCGTCCTGCGCATGGGGGAAGCGCCGGTTCAGCGCGTCGCGGGCGGCGGCGAATTCGTCCGGCAGCGTGAACGGAGCGCCGAGCGGGCCGCCACGCATCTCGTACAGCGCGCCGGCCGGAATCCACTGCACCGCATCGAGCACGCCGGCGCGGCTCAAGGCGCGGTGTTTGGGATCGCGCAGGTGCTGCGGATTGCCGGTGATGTGCAGCGAGCCTTCGACGAACAGCTCGCCGGCCTTGTAGCTCGATGCCGCGCCGCCGACCGAATTGCCTCGCTCGATCACCAGCACCTTGCGACCTTCGCGGGCCAGGATCGCGCCCGCAGTCAGGCCGCCGAGCCCGGCGCCGATCACCACCGCATCAAAGCGCGTCATTCAGCCGATCATCCTGCCGTCAAAAGGAAGCGCTTCATTGCCGCATTGCAGCGGCATGTCAAATCGCGGTTCCATGATCCGGACGGAGGCGACCCTCGACCGGCTATTGCCAGGTGGCGCTTTCCGAATCCCAGCGCTGGCCCTTCAGTTCCTTCGCCAGTGCCGCCACCGCACCGCCGTCGCTGCGCGGTTCGATCTCTTCTTCGCCAGAGGCGTCGTCGTTCAGACCGAGCCGCGGAGGAGCGTTCTCGTCGATCGTGGTGGCGGCGGGATTGCCGAGCCACAGCATCAGCTTGTCGCTGCCGCCCGGTTTGTCGGCGCTGACCAGCGCCTCGACGTTGATGACCTCGGTGAGCTGCAGCGCCGGGAAGGTCTCGCTCGGTCGCTTGAACGTCATCTTCAGCTTGCCTGTCGCCTCGTCCCAGCTCGCGCTGGCCAGCTTGGCCTCCAGCGTCTGCGTCAGCGTGCCGGTCAGCGTGGCGGCGATCTTGGCGCGATCGAGCTTGCCGCCGTCGCGCCAGCCAGCCGCCGGAAACAGGATGGCGCGGTCCATGTCGACCACACCGTTGGTCCACCCGGCCGCGGTGACGCCGGGGAACGTCTTGGCTTTGGCGATCACGGACGCGGCGCGTTCCGGATCGACCGTGAGATTGATCACCAGCTTGCCGGCGCGGAGCGCGTCGCAGCCGACGTTCAGGCTCGACAGCGACACTTCGACATTTTCGGTCTTCAGCGTCTTCAGGAAATCCGCCGCCGCCTCGAGCGCGACGCGAATGCCGACCGCTTCGGGCGATACCGCGGTGAAGTCCTTCGGTGTCTGCGCGATGCTCTCGTCGACCGATTGGGTCTCTTCGAATTCCTTGTCGCTGAGATCGGAATTGTCGGTCGAATTGATCTCGTAAGTCGCGGTGCCGATCCCGATCACGCCCTTGAAGTCGAAGGTTTCGCCGTTCGGCTTCTGCTGCAAGCTGACCGACACCGGGGTCTTGCTGCCGAGCGTCTGGCTGGTTCCGGTCAGCGCCTGACCGCTGGCGGTGAGGTTGACGACGAAGCGGTCCTTGCGAGCCGAGTCCTTGGCCGGAGAGAAGCAGACGTCGAGCACCGCCGACGTCGCTGTCTTGCCCTGCCGCGTTTCCTTCAGGATCACGTCGGCGCCTTCGATGAAGCCGTCGAGTGTGGCGAAATAGCGCGTCTCGGTGGCGGGCACCGCCGATTTCGTCCCCGACTTGGCTTGGGCGAAAGCGAGGTCGGTCGCCGGCAGCAGCGCCAGCAGGCTGAACAGAAACGCGCGCATCGGATGATTCCTCGCGGGGGACGGCAGCTTTCGTATCGTTGTCGATTCGAATTGAATCCGAACCAAGGCTGACTAGCAGATCGCGGCGGCGGCGCCAAAGAAACGAGGCGAGCGGGCGTCAGCGGCAGCAGGCGCTGGATCGCGGAAGCCGCAGATCTTATGTCCGCGATCGCGCGCCTGCGCAGACGACGACGGCGACATCGCAGCGTGCGCCTCAACCGCAACCATCTCCAAACGCAACAAGGCCGCCCGGAGGCGGCCTTGCGTGTCTTGTCGGGAAGGAGAGGGTGGCGGGGCTCAGAAGCCCATGCCGCCCATTCCGCCCATGCCACCACCCGGCGGCATCGCCATCGGGGCTTCCGCCTTCGGCAGCTCGGCGACCATGGCTTCGGTGGTCACCAGCAGAGAAGCGACCGACGAGGCGTCCTGCAGCGCGGTGCGCACCACCTTGGCCGGGTCGACGATGCCCTTGGCGAGCATGTCGACATACTCTTCGCTTTGGGCATCGAAGCCGAAGGTCTCGGTCTTGTTCTCGAGAATCTTGCCGACCACGATCGAGCCTTCAACGCCGGCGTTCTCGGCGATCTGGCGGATCGGAGCTTCGAGCGCCTTCAGCACGATGTTGATGCCGGCCTGGACGTCCGGATTGTCGTTGCTGATCCGGCCGACGGCCTTCTTGGCGCGCAGCAGGGCGACGCCGCCGCCCGGCACGATGCCTTCCTGCACCGCGGCGCGGGTCGCGTTCAGCGCGTCCTCGACACGGTCCTTCTTCTCCTTGACCTCGACCTCGGTCGCGCCGCCGACGCGGATCACCGCGACGCCGCCGGCCAGCTTGGCCAGGCGCTCCTGCAGCTTCTCACGGTCGTAGTCCGAGGAAGTCTCCTCGACCTGCGCCTTGATCTGCTGCACGCGGGCCTCGATTTCCGGCTTCTTGCCGGCGCCGTTGACGATGGTGGTGTTCTCCTTGTCGATCACTACCTTCTTGGCGCGGCCGAGCATCTTCAGGTTGACGGTCTCGAGCTTGATGCCGAGATCTTCCGAGATGAGCTGGCCGCCGGTCAGGATCGCGATGTCTTCCAGCATCGCCTTGCGGCGATCGCCGAAGCCCGGCGCCTTGACGGCAGCGACCTTGAGGCCGCCGCGCAGCCGGTTGACGACCAGCGTCGCCAGCGCTTCGCCTTCGACGTCCTCGGCGATGATCAGCAGCGGCTTGCCGGACTGCACCACGGCTTCGAGCACCGGCAGCATCGCCTGCAGGCCCGGCAGCTTCTTCTCGTGCAGCAGGATGTAGGCGTCGTCGAGCTCGGCCGTCATCTTCTCGGCGTTGGTCACGAAGTAGGGCGACAGGTAGCCGCGGTCGAACTTCATGCCCTCGACGATGTCGACTTCGGTCTCGAGCGACTTGTTCTCTTCGACCGTGATCACGCCCTCGTTGCCGACCTTCTGCATCGCCTGGGCGATCATCTTGCCGATCGGCGCGTCGCCATTGGCCGAGATGGTGCCGACCTGGGCGATTTCAGCCGAGGAGGCGACCGGCTTGGCGCGCTTCTGGATGTCCTTGATCACGGCGGCGACCGCGATCTCGATGCCGCGCTTGAGGTCCATCGGGTTCATGCCGGCGGCGACCGCCTTGGCGCCTTCGCGCACGATCGCCTGGGCCAGCACGGTGGCGGTGGTGGTGCCGTCGCCGGCGAGGTCGTTGGTCTTGGAGGCGACCTCGCGCACCATCTGCGCGCCCATGTTCTCGAACTTGTCGTCCAGCTCGATCTCCTTGGCGACGGTGACGCCGTCCTTGGTGATGCGCGGGGCGCCGAAGCTCTTCTCGATCAGCACATTGCGGCCCTTGGGGCCGAGCGTGACCTTGACGGCGTTGGCGAGCACATCCACGCCGCGCAGCATGCGGTCGCGGGCCTCACCGGAAAATTTGACGTCTTTGGCTGCCATTCATTCGCTCCTGATGTCTCGATATTGTCGCGATGCGGCTCAGCCGACCACGCCCATGATGTCCGACTCCTTCATGATCAGGAGTTCCTCGCCGTCGAGCTTGATTTCGGTGCCCGACCACTTGCCGAACAGCACGCGGTCGCCGACCTTGACGTCGATCGGGGTCAGCTTGCCGGTCTCGTCGCGGCCGCCCGGGCCGACGGCGACCACCTGACCTTCCTGCGGCTTCTCCTTGGCGGAGTCCGGGATGATGATGCCACCCTTGGTCTTGGTTTCCGCGTCGATGCGCTTCACCACGACACGGTCATGGAGCGGACGAAAATTGAGCTTAGCCATGGGCTGTCCTGTGCTGTTACTGGAGGGGGCTCGGTGTTCGAGTGCCGGTTCGTGATCCGCGGCTCCGATGGGCATCCGCGTGTTGGCAGTCGTACTGCGAGAGTGCTAATTACGCGTCCGGAAATATGGCCAGATGCTGTTCCTGTCAAGCTGACGGCTTAAGAGCTTGGTGATCTCGCTGTAGGATGCTCCGGCCGCCAGACCGGGGCACCCGACATCATCATCGTTTTGACCGCATTGCCTGACACGGCGTTTTGCGGTTGTCTGGCGCAAGGGGCACGTGGGGCGTCGCTCGGGGAGAAATCATGGTCAATTCACGCAACGCACGCGCGTCGCTCAATCTGGGGATGGCGTCGGTGATGGCGCTCGGTCTCGGCGCGTGCGGCACCATCGGTGGCTTCAGCCTCGGCGGTTCGCAGTCGGCTCCGGTGGAGGAGGCGGCTCCGCCGCCGGATCTGCCGGCCACCATCAGGTCTGAAGAGATCGTCGGTCGTTGGGGCTTGGCTTCTTACCTCAATCCGTCCGATCGTGCCCGCACCGAGAAGGCTGCGCTGTCGCAGTGCAGGAATCCTTACGTGATCGGAGCCGGCTCGACCGGCGGCGTGATCATGCATCTGGCCGACCAGGCCACCCCGCAGGAACTGCGGCTGAAGGGCTCGCCGAGCGGCAAGAACTATATCGGTCCGGCCGGCCCGATCAGCGACCAGGATCGCGAGATCGTCTCGTTCGACGGCCGGGTGATGATCACCCGCTTCGTCGACAAGGACGCTGCCACCCGCTATGGTAACATGGTCTATGTCCGCTGCGCCCCGCGCGCCTGAGACTGCCGCCACCAACAAGATCGGGTTGAACCTGACGCCATGACGACATGACCGCGCTGCGGAGACTGGCGCTCGGACCGGAACGCGCGGTCGGAGTTCTCGCGGTCACCCAGATCCTGTGCTGGGGCATCCTGATCTATCCTCCGGTCCTGACCATGCCGTACCTCGCCGAGGCTCACGGCTGGTCGCTGGCGTTCGGGATGTCCGGGTTCTCGCTGGCTCTGGTGATCTCGGGCATCCTGTCGCCGACCGTCGGCGGGCTGATCGACCGCCACGGCGGCAACATGGTGATGGCGCCGGGAGCGCTGATCGGCGCGGCCGGCATGGTGCTGATTGCCAGTGTCGACCTGTGGCCGGTGTATTTCCTCGGCTGGGCGCTGCTCGGCGTCGCGATGGCGTCGAATCTGTACGATCCCGCATTCGCGACGCTGGCCCGGCTGTTCGGCGCCACTGCGCGGCGGCAGATCACCTTCGTCACCTTCGCCGGCGGCTTCGCCTCGACGGTTGGCTGGCCAGCGACGCATCTGTTGCTCGAAGCGGTGGGATGGCGCGGCACCTACCTGGTGTTCGCCGCGGTTCTGGCGTGCGTGGTGGCGCCGCTGCACGGTCTGGCGCTGCCGCGCAAGGCGGCGCCGACGCCTCATCTACCCAGCACGAGCCCGCATCTGAGGCCGGCCGAACCGCTGCGTCCGGAGGGGCGCCCGTTCCTGCTGATCGCTGCGGCGTTTGCGATCTACGCCCTGATGCTGTCCGGGGTGACGTCGAACCTGCTGGCGATGTTCCAGCGCGCCGGCCTCGACGCCGGCACCGTGGTGATGCTCGGCGCGTTGTTCGGCCCCGCGCAGGTCGCCGCACGGCTGGCGGATTTCTTGCTGGCCGGCCGTACCCATCCGTTGTGGATCGCACGTGGCGCGGTCGCACTGATGGCGTGCTCGTTCGCGATGTTGGCGTTCGTCGGCCCGTCGATCCTGGTCGCGGGCGTGTTCTGCGTGGCGTTCGGCGCCGCCAACGGGGTGATGACGATCGCGCGTGGCGCTCTGCCGCTGCTGATGTTCGGGCCGCTGGGCTACGGGCGGGTGATCGGACGGATCGCGCGGCCGGCGCTGTTCGTGCAGGCTTCGGCGCCGTTCGTCGTTGCGACCGCGGTCGAGCGGTTTTCCGACGCGACCGTGATCGAGGCGGGCATGGTGTGCGCGGTGGCGGCGCTCGGCTGTTTCATGGCGCTGCGACCGCCGCGCAGCGCCGAGGGGCGCTGAGGCGGTCGGCGATCAGTCGAGCCCGGCGATCAGTTGAACATCGCGTCGATGTCGTCCTGCGAGGCGTGGCCGTCTTCGCCGAGCGCACGCGGGCCGTTGAGCAGCTTGGAGTCGTCGTCGCGGGTGTCGACGACCGGCGGAGCATGCGACTTGATCTCGTCGACGCCGCCCCAGATCTCCATCATCGCCACGATGTGATGCTCGATGAACTTCATCGTGTTCATCACTTTGCTGATGCGCTGGCCGGTGAGGTCCTGGAAGTTGCAGGCCTCGAAGATCGAGATCACCCGCTCCTGGATCTCTTCGCTCAGAGCCTGTTGCTGGTCGGCCGAATTGACCTTGCCCAGCGCGGTCGCCGCCTGATCGATCGCTTCGGCGGCTTCGAGAATCTGCTGGGTGGCTTCCTCGGTGCCGCCGACCACGGCGCCGAGTTCGCCGTTGACCTTGGCCATCTCCTCGCCGCTGAAGCTCTTGGAGTGCAGCACCGCGATCTCGCGCTTGGTCTGGTCGATCGCGTTGTGGATCAGATCGAGCTCGACCTTGAGCTTTTCGCACTGTTCGACCTGAGCCTTGTAGCTCG
This sequence comes from Rhodopseudomonas sp. WA056, assembly GCF_010906995.1. Taxonomy (NCBI): domain Bacteria; kingdom Pseudomonadati; phylum Pseudomonadota; class Alphaproteobacteria; order Hyphomicrobiales; family Nitrobacteraceae; genus Rhodopseudomonas; species Rhodopseudomonas sp. WA056. The sequence continues at coordinate 7,753 of NZ_QPFS01000088.1, forward strand.
CCAGCAGCGCCTTGGCTTCCGCAGCTTCCGCGGCGAGCGAGGCGTCGATTTCCTGCTTGCTGCCGGACTCGGCCGCGGCCACGGGATGCACCCCGTTGACGATCTGGGCGCGGATCGCGCGCAACTCCGCCATCAGGTCGCGGTTGGTCGGGCCAGCCTCGAATTCGATCGGTGCGAGCATCGGCGCTGCTCCAAGCGTCAGTTCTTCAATGCGAAAGCGCTTACGTGGAAGTGACATCGGCTGATCCCGTGAGTTGGTACCTCGCTCTCGTACAGCCATCTCTTTAACGACGGGTTGAGCGGCGGAACCGGGTTCGCCTCAACTAACAAACGTTGAAATACGGTACGTTAACCATGGGCCTGGGTCGTTCATCGAAAATAAACGCTGACCGCAGGAACAGCGGCGCCGCTACGACGTGGTGAATCGAAATGCCGTCCGCGTTTACCAAACCGATCCGGTTTTGGTTTCTGATCCGTTGCGTTCGCCGCCGCATGTTCGGCGAGTCCACGACGAAACGGTGCAGAGTACGTCGATGTTCAACAAAACCACCCTCGCTTTGCTGACCAGCGTGTCTTGTCTCGGCGGCGGCTATCTTCCCGCCGCCGCTCAGGTTTTTTCATCCGCCGAGGAGCCGGCGTTGATCTACGCCGATCCGCGGGCGGCCGAGCCGGTGCGGGTCCGTACCGCTTACGCCGAACGCTCCAATATGGGCGGCGGCTTCATCGAGTTTCTGTTCGGCGACGGCACGCCGCCGCCGTCCTCGCGGTATTACCAGCGTGAACGGATGTACGAACGCCGCGATTACCTGCCGCCATCGGCGCCGCAACCGATGCAGGAGCAGGAAGCGGCGATCGAGCCGGCTCGTCCGGAGTTCGATCCGCGCTACGAAAAGCAACTTGTTGATTACCATGGCGGCGAAAAAGCCGGCACGATCGTGATCGATACCCCGAACAAGTACCTTTACCTGGTGCAGGACGACGGCAAGGCGCTGCGATACGGCGTCGGCGTCGGCCGCCCCGGCTTCACCTGGTCGGGCGTCAAGACGATCACCGCCAAGCGCGAATGGCCGGCCTGGACGCCGCCGAAGGAAATGCTGGCGCGCCGTCCCGATCTGCCGCGGCACATGGAGGGCGGTCCGCAAAACCCGCTCGGCGCGCGAGCGATGTATCTCGGCTCCTCGCTGTACCGCATTCACGGTTCCAACGAACCGTGGACGATCGGGACCAACGTCTCCTCCGGCTGCATCCGCATGCGCAACGAGGACGTCATCGATCTGTACGGCCGCGTCGGCGTCGGCACCAAGGTGGTGGTGATCTGACGATCGGGCGCGACGAACTCCGTCTCGAACCACAACCAACTCTCGAACGACAACGGCCGCCCTGTGGGCGGCCGTTGCATCTGGACGGGTGACGGCAGGGGTTACGCGAAGTCGCTGTCGCCGCCGCCGTCAAAATCGTCCCCATCCATGTCCATGTCGTCGTGGTCATAGCCGGCGTCGGCGACGCGGTCATAGTCGTTGCCGTTCTGATCCATCATGCCGTGGCGCGCATTGTCGTCGCCACCGCCGCGCTGCGAGCCAATGTCACCGAGCCCGGCCTGCTGTGCGAGATTGCCGCCCGCGCTATCGCCGCCGCCCCACGGGCTTTGGGTGCCGCCGCTCAGGCCGCTCTGGTCGGCCACGCTCTGTTGTGAGCCCCCGCCCATCATGCCGCGGATGCTGGAAAGCAGCAGCGAGCCGCCGACCACGCCCGCTGCAGCCGCGGCCGCGGTGCCGAGAAACGAGCCGCCACCGCTGGCGGGGGCCGCGCTCTGCCCCCCGAACGGCCCGCCGGGCTGGCCTTGTGGTTGGCCGTAAGGCGGCTGCGCCGGCTGGCTGTAGGGTGGCGCCGCGGATTGCCCGAGTACCTGCCCGGTATTCCAGGATGGCCGGCCGCCGCCAGCTCCGGGGGGCGGAACGTTCGGCACCGAGCCGCGCTGCGGCTGGCCTTGGCCGAAGATCGCGTCCCGCATCGAATCCAGGAAGCCGCCGCGGTCTTGAGCGGCCGGCGCCTGATCGGCTTCCAATTCCTGGATGCGTTCGTGCGCCCGCTTCAGCGCTTCGTCCTGCACCAGTACGGTCTGCACCAACCCGTAGATCGCGTTCGGTGCGATTCTCAGTCCTTGCGAGATGGCGGCAGCAGCTTGCGGATCGCGAGGGGTAGCTTCGAGACGGGCGAGCCGTTCGAACAGATCGTCGACAAGCTGCCGTTCCTGCGGTGTCATGATGATCTCCCTGAGCATCGCTCGAACCTGCGCCGCGGCGTTCGCCGGCGGCAATCGCGGGCGCGGGTGTCGGCAGATTTAGGGAACCTTTGGGCCGCAGTAAGTCGGCGCGAGATTAAATTTCTGTATGCGACAAAACGGCCCCGCCCATCGCCGGCGGCGGTGCAGCCGCGAGACTGACATGGTGCGCTGCGAGCAGTTCCGGAAAGCGGTCGCCGCCGAGAAAGGCGTATTCGCGCTCGCGCTGATCGGTGAACGGATCGAGGCTGATCAACGTGTCGTCGACGATGCCAGGGTGGCACATCACCAGCCCGCCGTCGGACAATCCGTCGAGAAACGATCTCATCAGCGCGTCGAAGTCGGTCTCGCGCAGGAAGTCGTAGGCGCCGGCGAAGCTCGGGTTGAAGCCGATGCCGGCACGGCTGGCACGCGTCCGAAATGCAGCGCTGAGCGCGTCGAGCAGCAGCGGCTTCGGATTGCCGAGCCGCCGCGTCAGCGGCACGCTGCGCCCGCATTGCCGCACCCAGGCCTTTGGCGCGTGAGCCTTCACGGTCTCGAGGAAGGCGTCGCGCACTTGCGGAAACAACTGAACGTGCTGATGCCCGTCGACGTAGTCGGGGACGCGGCCGAACCGTTCCGTGAAGGCTTCGATCTGCGCGCTGAGTTCGGTCGCGATCACGTGGCGGTCGTGGCGACGGAGCAACGTGCCACGCAGCTTGCGCCCGAGCGGCAGAAACTGGCCGCCGTTCACCGGCTGATAGTGCATCGTCAGCGGCGCGAACGGCGCCGTCAGGGTCGCGTGCAGGCCGATCGCGGCGTTCGGATTGGCGGCGACGGCGTTGAGCAGCTCCGCGGCGTCGTCGCGGCCGATCGCGGGGCCGACCATCATCACCGAGGTCGCGTTGATCCGGCCGCGCCCGATCAGGTCGCAGATCGCACGGTTGACCCCAGGGCTGATGCCGTAATCGTCGGCCACCAGCCAAATCCGGCGCTGGCGGGGCTCGCTCATTCGGCGGCGGGCCGTTTCGCCGGGGCGGCGTTGGTTTCGGGTGCGGCTTCGGCCTGCTTGGCGATGTGTTCGGCGACGAAATAAATCGGCCGCGCCTTCATCTCGGACAGGATCTTGCCGATGTACTCGCCGACGATGCCGATCATCAAGAGCTGCACGCCGCCGATCGTCATCATCCCAACGATGATCGACGGATAGCCCGGCACCGATTTGCCGCCGATCCAGGTCTCCCACAGGATCGAGAGGCCGAATAGAAACGCGCTGATCGCCAGCACGACGCCGAGTAGGCTGGCGATCCGCAGCGGCGCGACCGAGAACGACGTCAGCCCCTCGATCGACAACCCGATCAGCCGCGCGGTCGAGAATGTCGAGAAGCCGTGCGAACGCGGCTCCGGCTCGTAGTCGACCCGCTTCTGGCGGAAGCCGATCCAGCTCGCCAGGCCTTTGAAGAAGCGGTTGCGTTCGGGGAGTTGCCGCAGCGCCTGAGCGGCGCGCGGCGACAGCAGGCGGAAGTCGCCGGCGTCTTCCGGGATCTTCTGCCGTGCGCCCCAATTGATCAGCGCGTAGAAGCCGCGCACCGCGGTGCGGCGCAGCGCCGGTTCGTTGTCGCGATGCGCCTTGGCCGTATAGACGACGTCGAAACCGTCGTCGATCCAGTGTGCCACCAGCGTCTCGACCAGTTCGGGCGCGTGCTGGCCGTCGCCGTCCATGAACAGCACGGCGCCGCGGCGGGCGTGATCGAGCCCGGCCATCAGCGCAGCTTCCTTGCCGAAATTGCGCGACAGCGACACCACCTGGACGTCGAGCATGGTAGCCGGGAGATTGCGGGCGATGCTCAGCGTGGCGTCCGAGCTGCCGTCGTCGACATAGACCACCTCGCAGGCGAGGCCGTAGCGCTGCCGCAGCGTGGCGGCCAGGGTAATCAGCCTGCCGTGCAGCGCCTGCAATCCTCCCGCCTCGTTGAAGGCCGGCACCACGATCGACAGCCCGCGCGCCGCAGCGGCACCTGCTTCGGTGGACAGATCCGAGACGTCACTCCCCAGCATCATCGATCGGCTTCCGGCTTTGCACGCGGCCTTGTTGGTGTCGTGACTATATGGTGGTTCCGCACCCCGGCGCCACCGCGGCGCCGGGCGGTTCCGGCGTCATCGCTGCAGGAACGTCGCGAGTTTGCTGAACAGCGGGTTTTCCTTGTCGAACACGTAGTCGAGCGCGGCGACCGACACCGTGTCGGCGCCATGCTGCCGCAGGAAGCTGCCGAGCGCGTAGATCTGTGCCGGCGGGCAGTGCAGCGTCAACATGCCCGACGAGGTCGGCCCGCCGAACGGCGACACCACGCCGAACCGGCTGTGCGCCTCGGCCAGCAGAGCGTCGTTGCAGCCTTTGAACCGGGTGCGGACTTCCTTGTACTTGCCGGCGCGGGCGCGCGAGGCGATGTGATCGAGGATCACGCGGGCGGTTTCGCGGTTCGCCTCGCTCCAGTCGGCCTCGCGCGAGGCGACCAGATTGGCCTGGCTGCGCAGCATCACGCCGTCGTCGAGTACCTTCAGGCCGTTGGCGGCGAGCGTCGCGCCGGTGGTGGTGATGTCGACGATCATCTCGGCGGTACCGACCCCGGGCGCACCCTCGGTCGCGCCGGCGCTCTCGACGATGCGGTAGTCGACGACGTTGTGCGCAGCGAAGAAGCCGCGCGTCAGGTTGATGTACTTGGTGGCGACCCGCATTCGCCGGTTGTGCTGGGCGCGGAAGCCGGTGGTGACGTCGTCGAGATCGGCCATGGTGCGGACGTCGATCCACGCCTGCGGCACCGCCACCACCACGTTGGCGTAGCCGAAGCCGAGCCCGTCGATCAGCAGCACGCGCTTGTCGGCATCGGTGATGCTCTCGCGCACCAGATCCTCGCCGGTGACGCCGAAATGCACCGAGCCGCGGGCGAGGTTGGCGGCGATCTCGCTTGCCGACAGATACGCGACCTCGACATTGTCGAGGCCCGCGATCGTGCCGCGATAGTCGCGCGCGCCGCCGGGCTTGCTCAGCGTCAGCCCGGCGCGGGCGAAGAACGCTTCGGCGTTTTCCTGCAGGCGGCCCTTGGACGGAACCGCGAGAACGAACGGCGTGCTCATGCGGCACCTCCGGCGCTGGTCTGTTTCATCGCCTCGATCCAGATCGAGAAGCCGACCGCGGGGATCGGCGAGGCGGCACCGAGCTGGCTCATCAGCCCGTCGTAGCGGCCGCCGGCGACCAGCGGCTCGTCGCCATTGCCGACGCGGTGCAGCTCGAATTCGAAGCCGGTGTAGTAGTCGACGCCGCGGCCGAACGCGGTCGAGAACCGCACCTTCGACAGATCGATGCCGTGGCCGGCCATGAAGCCGATCCGCGCTTCGAACTGATCGATCGCCCCGTCGATCGACAGTTCGGCGTCGGCGGCGAGCGCGCGCAGCGCCTTCAGCGCGTCGTTCGGCGCGCCGGTGATCGCCAGGAAGCGCTTGATCTTGTCGAGGGCGTCGCGCGGCAGCGCGCCGCTCTTCAGCGTCGACTGCTCGAGGAAGCGGTCGGCGATCTCGGCGACCGAGCGGCCGCCCAGGGTGGTGGCGCCGGCGATCGACATCAGGTCGGTGACCAGCGCCAGCGCCGCCTTGCGGTCGGAGCCTGCGAGCGCGGCGAGCACGCCCTCGTATTCGTTGCTGGTCGAGGGCGCGAGCGTCAGCCGCTCCAGATCCTGCGCCAGGCTGGCCTTGCGGTGAAAATCCTTCATCAGCCGCCGGCGCCAAACCGGCATCAGGTCGAGCGCGTCGATCAATGTGGCGAACAGCGCGACGTCGCCGGTGCGAATATCGACCTCGCCGGCCTTGAGCGCCGTGGTGGCGCCGAGCGCCAGCGCCAGCATCTCGGCATCGGCCGCGGCGCGGTCCTGGCGGCCGAACGATTCGATCCCGGCCTGCAGGAACTCACTCGGCTTACCGCCGCGCTGGCGGAATACCGGGCCGAGATAGCAGAACCCGACCGGCTGCCCGGCTGCCGTCGAGGCGAGGTAGTCGCGCGCCACCGGGATCGTCAGGTCCGGGCGCAGGCACAGTTCCTCGCCGCTGGCGTCGGTGGTTAGGTAAAGGCTCTTTCGGATGTCCTCGCCCGACAGGTCGAGGAATGGTTCGGCGGGCTGCAGGATCGGCGGCGTGGCCTGGGCATAGCCGGCCTCCGCGAAGGATTGCAGCAGCGCCTCCGCCCACGCGGCGGATCCGGTCGCGCGAGCGGCGGCGGTGTTTGTCATGATCGGTCAGTCCTGCGGTCCCGGGCAGGGAGGGTGAAACAGAAAACGCTAGTCGGCGCAGCCCTTAACACGGGTGAATGACAGATTCGACCGTCATCCGCCGGGAGGCCAGAAAGGCGGTGGCTTCAATGGTCGAATAATGTCCCGGCGTCCTTCCAGTCGCCCACCACCGCCTGCACCAGCGCCAGAGCCGCGACCGCCGCGGTATCGGCCCGCATGATCCGCGGGCCGAGCGCCAGACGTAGGATGTTGGGCTGTTTCAGCAGCAGGGCGCGCTCCTCGGTGGAAAAGCCGCCCTCCGGACCGACCAGCAGATCGACGCCCTTCATCGCCGCATCCCGCGAAGCCTGCAGCGCCGCGATCGGATCGGCGATCTCGGCGTCCTCGTCGCAGAATACCAGCAGCCGCTCGCCGCCGGCCCGGCCGGCCAGGAACCGGTCCAGCCCGATCGGCTCGCCGACCTCGGCGAGGCTGAGGATGCCGCATTGCTCGGCGGCTTCGACCACGTTGGCGCGCATCCGCTCGGTGTTGAGGCGATGCACCTGGGTGTGCTGGGTGAGCACCGGCTGCAGCCGGCCGGCGCCCATTTCCACAGCCTTTTGAGCCATATAGTCGAGCCTGGCGTGCTTCAGCGGGGCGAACACATAGGCGACGTCCGGCAGGCGGTCCTGCGGCCGCGTCTGCTCCGCGACCTCCAGCGCTTCCGGGCGCTTGCGGCCCGCGATGGTGGCGCGCCATTCGCCGTCGCGGCCGTTGAAGGTCAGCACGGCAGCCCCGGCACCGAGCCGCAGCACGTTGCCCAGATAATTGCTCTGGTCGCGATCGAGCGGCACCTGCGCACCGGGTGCGAGGGCGGCATCGACGAAAAGGCGGGGGCTGCGGAAGTCGTATCGGCTCATCGGCTGGGTCTCACGCGCCGCTTCTAGCCCAATTTTTCAAGAATATCAGCCGCCTGTGGGGCGAAGCGCCGCGCTGCCGCCCCAATCGCCGGGTTGTTAAGGGCGATCCGGAATCGTAAAAGGCCCGGGCATCGTGTTTTCCGGTGCGCTGACGGGCCAATGGGGACCATCGAACCTTGCCGGAGGAGCAGCCTTGATCATCCGACGTTTGATCGTACCAGCGGCTGCCGCCGCTTTCGTCCTGAGTGCCGCGCCGGCATTCGCCCAAGGCGCGTTTCCCGCGCCGTTGCCGAACCAGTCGGCCGCATCGCCGTTTCCGGCGCCGCTGCCGAACCAATCCTCTTCGTCGGCCCCGGCGAGCAGCAGCTCGGTGTTCCCGCCGGTCAACGGCTCGGGCGGATCGTTTCCCGCCGCGGGTGCAGCCCCGATCGCCGGTGGCGGCGCGTTCGGGCCGCCGCCCGGCGCTGCGCCGATGGGGCAGCAGGCCGGCGGCGAAGCCTGCATGGACGACTTCCTCAAGCTGCGGAAGGAAGCCGAAAAGCGTGGCCAGGCAATTCAGGCCGCCGGCAAGCGCAAGGCGCCGGCTTCCGAGGCCTGCAAGTTGATCACTGCCTTTTCGGCCTCTGAAACCAAGATGATCAGCTATGTGGTGACCAACGCGAAGCGTTGCGGCATCCCGGGCGAGATCGCCGAGCAGCTCAAGACCGGCCACAAGAGGACCGAGCAGATGCAGAAGCAGGTCTGCAACATCGCCGAGCAGCAGCAACAACGCGGCCCGGCCGGCCCGAGCTTCGCCGACGTGCTCGGCTCGTCGACTGCCGCGCCGGAGGCCAATACCTCGGCCAAGAAGTTCGGCGGCACCACCTTCGATACACTCAACGGCAACGTACTGGCGCGATGAGCGGGATTCCGGCCAGCGGCGCGGCCGGGCGGGTCGCCGACTCCACCGGCAATTGGGTCGACAACCATGCGCCGCTGTGGACGCGGCCTTATCTGAGGCTGGCGCGATTCGATCGTCCGATCGGCTCCTGGCTGCTGCTGATGCCGTGCCTGTGGTCGGCGGCGCTCGCCGCCGGCATGGCCCACGACCTCAGCCGCCTGCCGCTGTTCTGCGCGCTGTTCTTCATCGGCTCGTTCGTGATGCGCGGCGCCGGCTGCACCTGGAACGACATCACCGACCGCGACCTCGACGACAAGGTCGAGCGCACCCGGTCGCGGCCGATTCCGGCCGGGCAGGTCACGGCCAGGCAGGCCGCCATGTTCATGGTGCTGCTGTGCCTGATCGGCCTCGTCGTGCTGCTGCAGTTCAACAGTTTCGCGATCGCCACCGGCATCGCGTCGCTGATCATCGTTGCGGCCTATCCGTTCATGAAGCGCATCACCTACTGGCCGCAATTCGTGCTCGGGCTGGCGTTCTCATGGGGCGCGCTGATGGGTTTCGCCGGCACGTTCGAGCGGCTCGATCTGGTGGCGTTCGCGCTGTACGCCGGCTCGATCGCCTGGGTGATCGGCTACGACACCGTCTATGCTCATCAGGATGCTGAAGACGATCTGATGATCGGTATCAAGTCGACCGCGCTGCTGTTCGGCGAGAATACCAAGCTGGCGCTGGTGCTGCTGTTCGGCTTGGCGGTGAGCCTGATCGGCGTGGCGCTCAAACTCGCCGATGCCGGCTGGCTCGCCTGGGTCGGCCTCGCGGCCTTTGCGGCTCATCTGGTACAGCAGATCGTCCGGCTCGACATCCACGATAGCCCGCTGTGCCTGAAGCTGTTCAAGTCGAACCGCGACGCCGGCCTGCTGCTGTTCGGCGGTCTGGTGGCCGACGCGGTTTCGCGTAGCATGGCGTGAGCCCGGGCGGGTCCGGCGCTCTCATCCGATTCTGATTAGTTGCGCGCGATGATCTCACGTTCGCCGGCGAAGCATTTCGGTGCGTCGGGCAGTCGGCCGACTCGCCGGCGCGTCAGGAAGCGCGGACGACGCTTGCTGATCACGTGATGACGACGGCGGCGCTGCGCAGGCTCGCGCAGCTTGTCTTCGGGAAGCTGCGGCAGTCCGAAGATCTCGCTCCACAGGGCCCACATCCGTTCGATCTCCTCGGCGTCGTCGCTGATTCCCAGAGGGATCGACAGCGACGGATCGCGGTGCACCAGCATCAGCATGCGGCCGTCGTCGAGACCTCGGCAGCCGATGCCGCGGAAGTCGCTGACGCTGACGTTGACCGCCATTCTCATGCCGGAGACGGCGCGGCGTAGCACCACCCGCTCGCGGTGTAGTTCGATTTGCCGGATGCCGCCGTCGGCCCGCACGTCGTGCGCGTCGAAGCGGATCGGCAGTGAGAGAGGGTCGAGCCGCAAGTCGCGGCTCGACCCGGCGAGGCTAGCCCCGCCTGTTGCTGTTTGACGCCTCACGGCTTTGATCTCCCCGCCGGAATTATGTTCCCGGTCGATGGGTGAGAGCTTGCCAGAGCCCGGTCCGAATTCGCTTAATAAGGCTGGTTAATCGAAACTGACCCCGGCTGCTTCGCCGCTCATGATTGACAGAACCTTGGCCAGCATGATTGACGCAATCTTGCGCGCGGCCCGGCAATGAATTGTTCCGGTCGGGTGCAAAGTGCTTGAAGTCCGCGTCGAACAAGCACATCTGTGATGTCGACAGCGTGCATCCGCTGCCCCGCGTCGTTACTTCAAGCCTTAGGAATTGTATTTGTGAACTCTTCACCAAGCGCACGTTCGCCGGCTTCGTCCTCCGTGGATTCGGCTTTGTTCGATCAGTCGGCGCTGAGCGATTTGGCACAACGGCTGGTCGAGGCGGCGCGTCGCGCCGGCGCCGATCAGGCCGATGCGGTGGCGGTCCGCGGGGTGTCGCACGGCGTCGAAGTGCGCGACGGACGGATGCAGGAATCCGAGCGTTCGGAAGGTGACGATGTCGGCCTGCGGGTGATCGTCGGTCGTCGTCAGGCGGTGGTCTCGACCAACGACATCAGTGGCGACGCGGTCGCCAAGCTCGCCGAGCGCGCGGTGGCGATGGCCCGCGTCGCGCCGGACGACAAATATGTCGGCCTCGCGGATACGGAACTGCTGGCCCGTGATTTTCCCGATCTCGATCTGCTCGATCCGCACACTCCGTCGACCGCCGAGCTGGAGCGGCGCGCCCGCGCAGCGGAGGCTGCGGCGCTCGCGGTTTCCGGCATCACCAAATCGGGGGGCGCCTCGGCCTCGTCGGGGATCGGCGGCATGGTGCTGGTGACGTCGACCGGATTCCAAGGTGCCTTCCTGCGCTCCAGCCAGAGCATCTCGATGACCGCGATCGCCGGCGAGGGCACCGGCATGGAGCGCGACTACGAATACACCACCGCGCCGCATGCGGCCGATCTGATGTCGCCCGAGGATGTCGGGCGTGTCGCCGGCGAACGTACCGCGGCGAGGGTGGGGCCGCGCAAGGTCGAGACCTGCAAGGTGCCGGTGGTGTTCGATCCGCGCGTCGCCGGCTCGCTGGTCGGGCATCTGGTCGGCGCCGCCAACGGCGCCTCGATCGCACGCAAGACCTCGTTCCTGAAGGATCGTCTCGGTCAGAAGCTGTTCAAGGATGGCATCCGCATCGTCGACGACCCGCTGCGCAAGCGCGGTCTTCGCTCGCAGGCGTTTGACGCCGAAGGCGTGGCGGTCAAGCCGATGTCGATCGTCGACGACGGCGTGCTGACGTCGTGGTTGCTGGATTGCGCCACGGCACGCGAACTCGGCCTCGCCACCACCGGTCACGCGCATCGCGGCGTGTCGTCGTCGCCGTCGCCCGGTCCCTACAATTTGCATCTCGAGGCCGGCCGGCTCAGCCCCGCCGAATTGATCGCCGATATCGAGCAGGGGTTTTACGTCACCGATCTGATCGGTTCCGGCGTCAACGGCGTCACCGGCGACTACAGCCGCGGTGCCGCCGGCTTCTGGATCGAAAACGGTGAAAGAACCTACGCCGTCAGCGAGGTTACCATCGCCGGGCACCTGCTCGACATGTACAAGACTCTGACGCCGGCCAGCGACCTGACCTTCCGCTACGGCGTCAACGCGCCGACGCTGCGGATCGAGGGGCTGACGATTGCCGGACGCTAGTCCAGATACCACGCATAGTTCTGTCGCGCAGCGGGATGCCGAGCTGCTCGCCGACACGGTGCGCGAGGCCGGCGCTCTGGCGCTGTCGATGTTCCGCACTGAACTGCGGACCTGGACCAAGGGCGCGTCCTCGCCGGTGTCGGAAGCCGACATCGCGGTCGACCAACTGATCCGTCGACGCTTGCAGGATGCCACCCCGCGCTACGGCTGGTTGTCGGAAGAAAGCGCCGACGATCTGACGCGGCTCGACAAGGACCTGGTGTGGATCGTCGATCCGATCGACGGCACCCGGGCCTATTTGGCCGGCCGTGAGGATTGGTGTGTATCGGTCGCCCTGATCGCCGACGCAAGACCGGTGCTTGCCGCCGTGTTCGCACCGGTGTCGGAAGAGTTGTTCTTTGCAACGCGCGGCGCGGGTGCGTCGCTCAATGGCGCGTCGCTGCGCGCCAGCGTCGGGACCACGCTGGAGGGTGCCAAGGTGGCCGGGCCGAAGCCGCTGATCGAGCGACTGGCCCTGCCGTCGAGCGCCTACATCCTGCCGAGGATCGGCTCGTTGGCGTTGCGGCTGTGTCGTGTCGCTGATCGTCAGGTCGACGTTGCGTTCGCCGGAGGGCAGAGTCGCGATTGGGACCTTGCTGCGGCCGATTTGATCGTGCACGAAGCGGATGGTACAATGACAACTCTCGCGGGCGAGACCATCGTCTACAACCGTCCCGAGGTCACACATGGCGCGCTGGTGGCTGCGGGGCGCGAACGCCATGCTCACATCGTCGAGCATTTTCGCGTTTCTCCGCGAGGCTGAGCGCGCGCATGCCTGTTCGCCGCAATGAGGAAGTTTGATGTCGGACAATGCGCAGCAATTGCTCCACCTCGTAATCGGGGGAGAATTGACGGACCTCGAGAACGTGACCTTTCGCGATCTCGACAAGGTCGACATCGTCGGGGTGTACCCCAACTACGCAACGGCCTACGCGGCGTGGAAGGCCCGGGCGCATCAGACGGTCGACAATGCGCACATGCGTTACTTCATCGTTCATCTGCATCGGCTGCTGGATCCCGAAAAAGAAGCGCAGTCCGCGCAGCACTGACCGCGCAGAACCGACGATGAAGTTTCACGACGATGCGCGTCACCTTCGCGGTGACAGACGGGGCCGTTGATGGTCGATCCGGTGCCGATGACGCTTCGCGCCTATCGCAGGCTGACCGCTGCCGCGGCGCCACTGGCGTCGCTGTGGATCGGCCGGCGGCTGAAGCAGGGCAAGGAAGATCCCGCCCGTGTCGGAGAGCGCCGCGGTCTCAGCAACGACGCGCGACCTCGCGGCCCGGTGGTGTGGATTCACGGCGCCAGTGTCGGCGAAGTGCTGGCCGCGGCCGGACTGATCGAACGGCTGCGTGCGCTCAACCTGCGCATCCTGCTCACCTCCGGAACGCTGACCTCGGCCCAGGTGGTGGCGAGCCGGTTTCCGCCCGACATCATCCACCAGTTCATTCCCTACGATGCGCCGCGTTTCGTCGAGCGTTTCCTCGATCACTGGCAACCCAGTCTGGCGCTGTTCATCGAATCCGATCTGTGGCCGAACCTGATCCTCGCCGCCTCGGCGCGGCGGGTGCCGATGGTGCTGATCAACGGCCGAATGTCGCAGCGGTCGTTTCCGCGATGGCAACGGGCCTCGGCGACGATCGGGGCGCTGCTCGGCCGGTTCGACATCTGCCTGGCGCAGTCGCGCATGGACGCCGATCGCTTCAGCGCGCTCGGCAGTCCGAGCGTGATCACCACCGGTAATCTGAAGATGGACGTCGATCCGCCGCCGGCCGATCCGGGCCGGCTGGAGCGGCTGCTCGCGGTCACCCGCGGCCGTCCGGTGATCGTCGCCGCTTCGACACATCCGGGCGAGGAAGAGCTGCTCGTCGAAGCGCATCGCCGGCTGACGGCGAGCTTCCCGACGCTGCTCACCGTGATCGTGCCGCGGCATCCGCATCGCGGCGAGCAGATCGCGAGTCAGGTCGAGACCGCCGGCCTGCCGGTGGCACTGCGCTCGCGAGAGCAGCAGCCGATGGCCGCGACTGCGATCTATGTCGCCGATACCATGGGTGAACTCGGACTGTTCTATCGCCTGGCGCCGATCGTGTTCATGGGCGGCTCACTGGTCGAGCATGGCGGCCAGAATCCGATCGAGGCGGTCAAGCTCGGCGCCGTGATCGTGCACGGTCCTCACGTCTCCAACTTCACCGACATCTATCGCGCGCTGGATGACGAAGGCGGAGCGTTCCCCGTTGCCGATGTCGACGCACTGGTGCTGCGGATTTCCTCGCTGCTGTCGAATCACGACGCGCGGCAAATCTCGATCACGGCGGCGACGGCCGTGGTCGATCGGCTCGGCGGCGCGCTCGACCGCACCATTGCGGCGCTCGAACCCTATCTTCTGCAATTGCAGATCGAGCAGGGCGCCGCGAATGCGTGAGCCGGGCTTCTGGCACCGGCCCCCCTCCGTGGTGTCGCGCCTGCTGCTGCCGCTCGCGGCGCTCTACGGCAACATCGCCGCGGCGCGGATGCATCAGCCAGGCGCTGCTGTCAGCGTCCCGGTGCTATGCGTGGGCAACTATCATATGGGCGGCGCCGGCAAGACGC
>NZ_QPFS01000089.1:0-21631 GCF_010906995.1 Rhodopseudomonas sp. WA056
GGCAAACTCGGCCAGCAGCGTGTCGACGGCGTCCTCGCCGCGATAGATGATCGCGGCGATCCGCGGAGCCTCTGCGCTGCCGTCCGTCATCCCTGCACCCTCCAGTCGGTGTGCTCGTCGTTAGGTGAGCAAGCGCCGTGCCGGTTGCCCGGCCGGCGTTGTTGATTGCTATGTGGTTGATTTGTCGATCGTTTCGCTCCGCCGCCGCGGCTGGGGGCGTTGGTCGCAAACCCGACAGCGTTGTATAGTCATGGACATAACGGTCCGAAGCGGAGATGTTGCGCCGGAAATCCCGCGCGTCAAATGCGCCGAACGACCATATCGGAGACCTGCTGTATGACCGCCGCCACCACTGCCGAACTGGAGCGCCTGCTCGACGACGACGTGCCTTGCGGCGATCTGACCACCGAGGCGCTGGGCATCGGCGCTGCGCCCGGCGTGATGCAATTCGCCGCCCGCGACCCGATGGTGCTGGCGCTCGCCGAAGACGCCGCCGCGATCATCCGGCTGTGCGGCTGCGAGGTCGAACTGGCCGCCTCGTCGGGCAGCCGGCTGGCGGCGGGCGCGCCGATCCTGACCGCCCGCGGCAGCGCCTCGGGCCTGCTGCGAAGCTGGAAGGTGGCGCAGACGCTGATCGAGATCTGGTCCGGCGTCGCCACCACGGCGCGCGATATCGTCGAGGCGGCGCGCGCGGTCTCGCCGAGCATTGCGGTCGCCTGCACCCGCAAGAACACGCCCGGCACCAAACGGTTCGCTGTCGCCGCCGTGAAGGCCGGCGGCGCCACCATGCATCGGCTCGGCCTGTCCGAAACCGTGCTGGTGTTCGGCGAGCATCGCGGCTTTCTCGACGAGCCGCTGGCGGCGACGGTGGCTCGTCTCCGCGCCACGCTCCCCGAAAAGAAGCTGATCACCGAAGTGTCGTCGATCGAGGCGGCGCTCGCCGCGACCGAGGCCGGGTTCGACGTGCTGCAGCTCGAGAAATTCGCGCCCGCCGACGTCGCAGCATTGGTGCAGCAGCTCGCCCCGCGGCCGTCGCGTCCGGTTGTCGCGGTCGCCGGCGGCGTCAACGCCGGCAACGCCGCGGCCTATGCCGAGGCCGGCGCGCAGGTGCTGGTGACATCGGCGCCCTACACTGCCAAGCCGCGCGACGTGCAGGTGCGGATCACGCCGGCGAAGTAATAATTAGCTGCAGGGTCGCGCTGTTCCACAAGCGAAGCGCGCTCCCTCTCCCGCTTGCGGGAGAGGGCTGGGGTGAGGGCCTCCCGGGCAGTGAGTTTGCCACTCGCGGAGAGGAGTGCCCTCACCCGCCGCGCTTCGCGCGTCGACCTCTCCCGCAAGCGGGAGAGGTTGCGCTGCCGCTGGGGCGAGGGTGCGCTAACTCCGCGCATGACGGTTCCTATTTACGCGACGCCTAGCTCTTTCGCTTCGTGAACTACGACCTCGCGTAACTCGCCGCCCGATCCGCGATCGTCTCGCGCAGCACCGTCTTCTGGATCTTGCCGTTGGCGTTGCGCGGGAGCGGATCGGTGCGGATGATGATGCTCTCCGGCACCTTGTAGTCCGACATCCGCGCCGCACACCAGGCGGCGACGTCGCGCTCGTTCAGGCTGACGCCCTCACTCGTCACCACGATGGCGTTGACGCGTTCGCCGAGCACCGGGTCGGGCGTGCCGATGATCGCAGTTTCCAGCACGCCGTCGATGCCGCAGATCACGTTCTCGACTTCGGCGGAGAAGATCTTGAAGCCGCCGCGGTTGATCATGTCCTTCTTGCGGTCGAACACCCGGACGAAGCCGTCCTGGTCGATTGAGCCGATGTCGCCGCTGCGCCAATAGCCGTTCACGAATTCCTTGGCGTTGGCGTCGGGCCGCTGCCAATAGCGTGGCACCACCATCGGGCCGGCGATCAGGAGTTCGCCCGGCTCGCCGGGTGCGACTTCGTTGTCGTCGGCGTCGAGCACGCGGACATCCGCGTACGGAATCACCTGGCCGACGCTGTCCATGTGATCGCGCCAACAGGCCTGCGGCATGATCGTGGTCGGCGAGGTGGTTTCGGTCGCCCCATAGGCGTTGCGGAGCTGCAGGTTCGGCAGCCGCTTGCTCAGCAACTCGATGGTCGGCACCGGCATCGGCGCGCCGCCGAAGCAGCCGATCCGCCACGCCGACAGGTCGTAATGCGCGAAGTCGGGGTGCATCACGGCGAGCGTGTAGATCGCCGGCACCAGGATCGACCAGGTGATCCGCTCGCGGCTCGCCAGCGCGAGAAAGTCGGCAGTCTTGAACGCCTGCCGCATCAGCACGACGCAGCCGCCGGCCGCGATCGTCGCATAGGATACGCCGACGAGACCGGTCACATGCGACAGCGGCACCGCGACCAGGCCGCGATCCTGTTCGGTCAGCTCGTGCGCGCGGGCGAATGCGTAGGACGAATGCAGGATGCTGAGATGCGTCAGCTCGGCGCCCTTGGGCTTGCCGGTGGTGCCCGAGGTGTAGAGGATCACTGCGGTGTCGTCTTCGTGCATTTCTGCGAGCGGTGCGTTCGCCGGATCGGCGGCGAGCAGATCCTCGAATGGCCGCGCGCCCTCGGCGGTTCCATGCGCGACGAAGCGATGCACGAGCTGCGGCACCTCGGCGGCTGCCGGGATTTCCTCGGCCAGCTCGGCCTCGAACACCACGACCTTGGCGCCGCTGTTATACAACAGAAACTCCAGTTCGGCGCGGCGCTGCCGGATGCCGATCGGCACCACCAGGACGCCGAGCCTGTTGCAGGCGAGCGTTACTGCCAGGAATTCCCAGCAATTGCCGAGGAACAGCGCGACGCGATCACCTTTGCCGATGCCGAGTTCCGTCAGCGCGGCCGCAATGCTGCGAACCAGCAGATCAAGTTCGCGGTAGCTGAGCGCGCGGTCGTCGACGATCGCCGGGCGGTCGCCGAACCTTGCGACCAGATCGTCGAACATCGCCGCCAGATGGGCGGGGCGCTCGGAGAAACACAGCATCGAGCGGCCGTCGTAGTGAGTTTCGCGGCACAGCGCGCCGCCGGTGCCGGCCTCGGGCCAGAACGTCATGGGGATTTCCTCGTCGGTCGTTGGAACGCCGCGGTTGCTTCCGCGATCGTCCGGCGGCTGTTGACAGCGCCGCGGTAATTCTATCCCGACCGGGCAGCGGACTGCCAGCCGGTGCTCGACCCCGTCCATCAGGCGGAATTGTCCGGCGTCAGTGACGCGCTGACACAACGACGTCAGCATTGCGACCTATGATAGCAAATCACGACGGCGGAAACCGCCGCTGGCGAGTATCAGGGATGAAGCGATGAGACTGTCCGACGTGGAATGTGAGTGCGGCGCGCTGTATCGCTGTGCCGAATCCGAAACGCTCGACGGTGAGCCGGGCAATCTGCATTGCACCAATTGCGGCCGAATCGTCGAAGCATGGCAGACCCGTAGCAGGCGGGTGTACCGCTGCGTCCTGACTCCGGACCGCAGCTATCCGGTGGTCACTCCGCCGCCCGCGCCGTAGCCGGTCCGCCGGAAACCTATGGAGTTTTGAAGCGGCCGCACGTTGTCGTGCCTCGCTTGGCGGCTGCGCGATCCCTATATGGTGGAGGTCGATTTCCCGACGACGAGAGGCGATAGATTGCGGACTCCGGTGCTGGCAGCAGGCGGAATCGTGTTGCGGCGCGGCAATGACCCGCTGTTCGCGGTCGTCCGGATGCGCAAGCGCAACGACTGGGTGCTGCCAAAGGGCAAGCTCGATCACGGCGAGACGGCGCGTCAGGCCGCAGAGCGCGAAGTGCTCGAAGAGACCGGCCATGTCGTCGCGGTGCACGAGTTCATCGGCACCCTGGTTTATGATTCCGGCGGCCGCTCCAAGGTGGTGCATTTCTGGCGGATGGAAGCGGAGGCGGAGCAGACGCTGCCGCTGATGAAGGACATTCGTGCGGTCGATTGGCTCGGACTCGACGAGGCGATCCTGCGGCTGTCGCGCAGCTACGAACAGGCGTTCCTGACGCAGGTCGGGCCGCTGGCTCTGGAAGCTGCGGGCCTGCTCCCAGGCGCGGCTCCGGCCACGCCTGCAGCGGTGCCTCCGCCGCGCTGCCCGACCAGCCCGCTGCCGACCGAGCACGAGGTCGTCACCGACCTCGCCGAAGCGCCGTCTTTGGCGTTCGAGCAGCCTTCCGATGCCATCGACCCCGAGCCGACGCCGTCGATGCTGCAACGGTTGCGTCGATGGCTGCGGGGTGTATCGCGCCTCTGATCGTCGTTTGTCTGGGTCGTTCGTTGTCGGGATTGTCCTGACATTTGATTCAAGTCAATCGAGCCCTCCTGCCGCCGCCTATCGTTCGCGAAATTTGGCCGCAAGGCTGCATACAGGAAACGTCATCAGGGGATGCCATGAGTCAGGCAGTGGCGGCTGGCGCCGGGCGCGCCAAGCGCGAGATCTTCGGGACGCCGATCTTCGGGCCTGAAGCCGCACAGAAGGGCTACGCCCTCAACAAGATGTGCTTCTCCTTCAACGACGCCGCCAACCGCGCCGCTTTCGTGCGCGACGAGGCCGCTTATTGCGCGCGCTACGGCCTCACCGCGGCGCAGACCGATGCACTGCTCAAGCGCGATCTGCTCAAGCTGCTCGACGAGGGCGGCAACGCCTACTACCTCGCCAAATTCGCCGGCATCCTCGGCCTCAACATGCAGGATATCGGCGCGCTGCAGACCGGCATGACGGTCGAGCAGTTCAAGGCGAAGCTGCTGGCGGCGCGTGACAACTGAGGGGGCATCAACATGGCGACGATCATCGGCGGCCTGGCCGCTTCGCACGTCCCCGCGATCGGCGGGGCGATGGCCAAGGGCCTGCAGAAGGATCCTTACTGGGCGCCGTTCTTCGACGGCTTCGACGCGCCGTGCCGCTGGCTCGACGCCGCCAAGCCCGACGCCGCGGTGGTGATCTACAACGACCACGGCCTCAACTTCTTCCTCGACAAGATGCCAACCTTCGCGATCGGCGCTGCGCCGGAGTATCGCAACGACGACGAAGGCTGGGGCATCCCGGTGATGGCGCCGTTCAAGGGCGACACCAAATTGTCGTGGCACATCATCGAGACGCTGGTGGAATCCGAATTCGACCCCGTCACCTGCCAGGAGATGCTGGTCGACCACGCCTACAGCCTGCCGATGGAGCTGTTCCTGCGCGGCCGCGCCCACGATATTCCGACCGTGCCGGTGGTGGTCAACACCGTGCAGCATCCGCTGCCGTCGCTGCGGCGCTGCTTCAAGCTCGGCCAGGCGATCGGCCGCGCGATCGAGAGCTATCCGGAAGACCTGAAAGTGGTGGTGATCGGCACCGGCGGGCTGTCGCATCAGCTCGAAGGCCAGCGCGCCGGCTTC
This sequence comes from Rhodopseudomonas sp. WA056, assembly GCF_010906995.1. NCBI lineage: Bacteria > Pseudomonadati > Pseudomonadota > Alphaproteobacteria > Hyphomicrobiales > Nitrobacteraceae > Rhodopseudomonas > Rhodopseudomonas sp. WA056. The sequence continues at coordinate 5,384 of NZ_QPFS01000089.1, forward strand.
ATCAACACCGCGTTCGACCGCCGCTGCATGGATGCGATGACCGGGGATATCGAGAGCCTGCTCGGCATCGACCCGCACGAGCTGGTCGAGCTCGCCGGTAGCCAGGGCGTCGAGGTGATGAACTGGGTCGCGATGCGCGGCGCCCTTCTCGGCGACGTCCACGAGCTGCACCGCAATTATCACCTGCCGATCTCCAACACCGCGTCGGGAATCATGCTGATCGAGAACCGGCCGAAGCTGGCGCGGGCGGCGTGACGATGACGATGGTGAAGTGTCCAAGTTGCTCATGGTGAGGAGGCGCGAAGCGCCGTCTCGAACCATGAGGTCGCGAGTCGCGGTCTCGCCCCGTACCCGTGGCGCATTTCGAGACGCCCCGGCTGCGCCGGGGCTCATCAGGATGAGGCTGCTGCTCTTGATGACGCCGTCGCAACAAACAAAACACCACCGCAACTCCCGAGGATTCGCCCGATGTTCAGCTTCGATCCGTATTCGCCCGTCGTCGATGCCGACCCGTTCCCGCTCTACAGGACGCTGCGCGACGAGTACCCGGTGTTCTGGAGCGATGCGGCGCAGATGTGGATTCTGTCCCGCTATATCGACGTCGCCGGCGCCGGCACCAACTGGCAGGTGTTTTCCTCGGCGAAGGGCAACCTGATGACCGAGCTGCCGAACCGCGCCGGCGCGACGCTCGGCACCACCGATCCGCCGCGCCACGATCGGCTGCGCGGCCTGGTGCAGCACGCCTTCATGAAGCGCAATCTCGAAGCCCTTGCCGATCCGATGCGCGAGATCGCGCGTGACGCCGCTGAAGCACTGCGCGGCCGCGAGCAGTTCGACTTCATCAGCGACTTTTCGTCCAAATTCACCGTGCGGGTGCTGTTCGCGGCGCTCGGCTTGCCGATCGGCGACGAGCAGACCGTGCGCGACAAGGCGGTGCTGATGGTGCAGAGCGATCCGGTGAGCCGCGCCAAGGGGCCGGAGCATCTGGCCGCCTACGCCTGGATGCAGGACTACGCATCGAGCGTGATCGCGCAGCGCCGCGCCGAGCCGAAGAACGATCTGATCTCGCATTTCAGCATGGCCGAGATCGACGGCGACCGGCTCGACGAACGGGAGGTGTTGCTCACCACCACGACACTGATCATGGCCGGCATCGAGTCGCTCGGCGGATTCATGAGCATGCTGGCGCTGAACCTCGCCGATTTCGGCGACCTCCGCCGTGCCGTGGTCGCCGATCCGGCGCTGCTGCCGGACGCGGTCGAGGAGTCGCTCCGCTTCAACACTTCTGCGCAGCGGTTCAAACGCTGCCTGCAAAGCGACCTGACGCTGCACGGTGTCACCATGAAGGCCGGTGACTTCGTCTGCCTGGCTTACGGCTCGGCCAACCGCGACGAGCGGCAATTCCCCAATCCCGACGTCTACGATCTCAAGCGCAAGCCGAAAGGCCATCTCGGCTTCGGCGGCGGCGTGCACGCCTGCCTCGGATCGGCAATCGCCCGGATGGCGATCAAAATCGCGTTCGACGAATTCCACAAGGTGGTGCCGGACTACACTCGCACCGAGCAGCACCTCAACTGGATGCCATCGTCGACCTTCCGCAGCCCGTTGCGGCTCGACTTCGCGGTCGAGTCGGCGACGGCGCGGTCCGCGGCCTGATGCTCAGCTTTCGTCGGCCTCGCCCAATGCGAGGCCGGTGAGCGCTGCGACGATCGCGAAGCCGAAAGCCGATGTCAGGGCAAAATCGAATACCCTGTGTTCGGGGAGGCTGAGCAGCGCCGGGGTGACGCCGAAGTTCGGCGACCACATCGCCACGAAGGCAAAGCCAAGCCCGATCGCGGCGCCCATCATGGCGTGGCTGGCGATTGCCGCCAAACGCGATACTGTGCGGGTCTGCGCGGTCAGTCTCTTGATCGTGGCCTGGACTGCCCGAGTTGCCGACTTCTTTCCACGCATGGCGGTCATCCTCGCTTGCTGAGGCGCCAACGCGGCGTCCGTGGCGCCGTTCCAAACGGCGCCGTGCAGCCGATTTCTCGCCGTGCGGGAGGAACTGAGAGTTTCCCCGGCCGCGCCGGACCTTCTCTGCTGCGCGCAGCTCGCGCGTCGACAGACCGGGGTGGCACGGGCGAGCTTTGACCTATACAGCGGGACTGCTCCGCGCTCCGCGCGGCGCGTCGGCCACCCGAGAGTGCCCACTTGTCAATCATCCTCGATCCCTGGTTCTACGCCGTCGCAATCCCCGCCGTGTTCCTGCTCGGACTCGCGAAAGGAGGCTTCTCCGGCGTCGGCATCGCGGCGACCCCGCTGCTGGCGCTGTATCTGCCGCCGCTCGAGGCGGCCGGATTGTTGCTGCCGGTGCTGATCACCCAGGATCTGATTTCGCTCTACGTCTATCGGCGCCATTGGGACGCGCGCAGTTTGAAGGTGATGTTGCCCGGCGCGGTGCTCGGAATGGGGATCGCCTGGTGGACCGCCTCGATCGTGTCGGACGATGCGGTGCGGCTGATCGTCGGAGGCGTCGGGCTGGCGTTCGTGCTCAACGTCTGGCTGCGGCCAAGGGCGTCGGCGGTGAAGCTGTCGGATGCGGCCGGCGTGTTCTGGGGCACGGTGTCCGGCTTCACCTCGTTCATGACGCAAGGCGGCGGCCCGCCGTATCAGGTCTACATGCTGCCGCAGCTCCTGCCGAAGCTGGTGCTGGTCGGCACCACCACGATCTTCTTTGCGATCGTCAATGCGCTGAAGATCGGTCCGTATTTCCTGCTGGGGCAGTTCACCCCGGCCAATCTCGGCACCTCGCTGGCGCTGCTGCCGCTCGCAGCCGCCGCCAATATGGCCGGGATCTGGCTGGTGAAACGGACGCCGACCGACCTGTTCTACCGGATCGCCTATACGTTGCTGTTCGTGGTGTCGGTGGCGCTGCTCTACCAGGGTCTTTCGAATCTGCTGCGCGGGACGGTGTGATCCGCCCCGCGCAGCAGCGATCAGTTCGATGTCGGCGGGACGAAGTGGTCGACCGAGGTCGCCGTCTCGCCGGTCTGCGGGTCTTTGACCTCGAACGTGATGTTGATCGATTTGCTCGGCACCTCGTTGCTCGGCACCAGTACCGATACCCGCAATTCGCGAGTTTGGTCCTGCCCCACTTCGACGTCGAGGCGGTCCTTGGCGTCGGGATCGAGGCCGACCGCCTGCAGCCGCGCGCCCGGCACGCCGCTCACCGACACCTGCAACACGCGCGCGGTCGGGCGCTTGTTGAGCAGCCGCACGGTGTAGTCGTTGCGCACGCTGCCGTCGGACAGCGTCACGAACAGCGGATTGCGTTCGTGCAGCACATTGAGATCGAGTGAGCCGCGGGTCGCCAGCGCATAGACCATCACGGCGGCGACCAGCACGATCAGCCCGGAATACATCAGGGTGCGGGCGCGGACCGGCCGATACACCGAAGACTTTCCGTCGAGACGGCGCTGGATGTTGAGATCGGTGTCGTAGGCGATCAGGTCCGGCGGCCGGCCGACCTGCTTCATCACCGTGTTGCAGGCGTCGATGCACAGGCCGCATTGCACGCAGCCGAGCTGCAGGCCCTGGCGGATGTCGACTCCGGTCGGGCAGACATTGACGCATTGGTGGCAATCGATGCAGTCGCCGGCGATTTCGCCGTGGGCACGGACGACCTCGGCCTTCTTCACAGACATCCGCGGCTCGCCGCGATCGTAGCGATAGGTGACGTTGAGCGCCCATTCGTCGGTCAGCGCCGCCTGGATGCGCGGCCACGGGCACATGTAGATGCACACCTGCTCACGCATGAAGCCGGCCAGCGTGTAGGTGGTGAAGGTGAGGATGCCGATCCAGACATAGGCGACCATCGGCGCCTGGAAGGTGACCAGCTCCTTCACCAGCGTCGGCGCGTCGGCGAAGTACAGCACCCAGGCGCCGCCGGTCCACCATGCGATCATCAGCCAGATGAAGTGCTTGAGCGCGATCTCGCCGACCCTGCGCATGGTCAGGCCGTGCCTGTCCTTGGCGATCCGGTCGCGGCGGTCGCCTTCGACCAGCCGCTCGACCGCGTAGAACAGATCGGTCCACACCGTCTGCGGACACAGATAGCCGCACCACACCCGGCCGGCGAGCGCGTTCATCAGGAACAGCACCAGTGCGGCGATGATCAGCAGGCCGGTGAAGTAGTAGACTTCCTGCGGCCACAGCTCGATGAAGAAGAAATAGAACCGCCGGGCGGGCAGATCGATCAGCACCGCCTGATCAGGCAGGCCGGGGCCGCGATTCCAGCGCAGGAACGGCGTGAAGTAGTAGATCGACAGCGTGATAGCCAGCAGCGCCCATTTGATCCGGCGGAATCGGCCATGAACAGCCTGCGGATAGACCTTCTTGCGGGCCGCATAGAGCGGCCCTTCGATATTGGTATCTGTCATGGGAGGGCTTTCGCTGGAGCTTCGTCCCCGGAGAGGGGGAGGCCGTCTCCGGGCGAAATCATGCGGGATCTGCCAGGCGGGATCGAGACGCTCGCGCCAGCGTCCCGGCCCGAATCGTTCAGCGGACCGAGGGGCTTGCGATCTTGCGGGCGACCAGGAACGAGATCGGCATGGCGATGACGAAGCCGCAGCCGACCGCGATCGGAATCCAGCGCATTGCCTGTTCGGCCAGGCTCGGCACCACCAGCACCGCGACCATCATCATGCCGGCGAGGGTCGCCCCGCCGATGATCCACAGCACAACCGCAACCTTGATCATGATCTTCTCCTGTCCTTGCCGGGCCTTTTCGGCCTCCGCCCGAGCCGGGCGCAGGGCGCGCCATCCGGGCCTCAAATGTCGGGGGAACATTTGAATGTGAGCGGACGATATATTTTGGGCCGGTTCTAAGTTTGATTTGGATCAACGGTCAGTATCGGAAAACCACCGGGTCTTGAATGGGATAAGTAGCTAGACACCGTTCTTCGATAGGCACGTCAAAACTGATCTCGGCGCCAAAGATATATCTTTACTTGGGTCGGGGTCGTCACTACGTAAGATATATCTTTCAGGAGGTCGTCATGGACGGCGTCGACAATGGCCCGCGACGATGCGGGTTCGGAATGCCGGGCTGCCGCTGGGGGCGCCGCGGTATGGGCGGGCGCGGCATCGGCGGGGAGATGACGCGCGCCGGACGGATGCTGGCGCAAGGCGACCTCAAGCTGATCGCGCTGGCGCTGATCGCCGAGCAGCCGCGCCACGGCTACGACATCATCAAGGTGATCGAGGAGAAAACCGCCGGCTGGTACGCGCCCAGTCCGGGCGTGGTGTATCCGACCCTGACCTATCTCGAAGAGACCGGCCACGTCGTTGCCCAGCCTGAAGGCGCCAAGAAACTCTATGTCGCCACCGACGAGGGGCGCGATCATCTCGCCGCCAATCGCGCGCTCGCCGAGGCGGTGTTCGATCGCCTCGCCAGCTTCGGCGAGATGATGCGGCAACAGAACGGCGAGGGCGCTCCGGAGGCCGGCGATCTGCCGCCGCTGCTGCGCGCTGCGCTCGACAACCTCCGCGAGGTCGCGATCCGCCAGATCGCAAAAGACCCGGACAACGAAGCAGAGCTTGTTGCGATTCTCGCTCGCGCCGCCGGCGAGCTTCGCAAAACGCAGGCGAGGGGTGACTCTCGCCAATTGGACGACGCATTCGACCAGGTGCCCAACCAGCAATCCGGCACCGCGTCACTCTTCAGGAGACGAAAATGACCGCAATGACGTCTGAACAACCGAACCGACGTGACGTGTTGTACCTGGCCACAGGTGCTCTGGCCACGGTCGGCACCGCCGCCCTGGTGTGGCCGTTCATCTCGCAACTCAATCCCGATGCAGGCACGGTTGCGGCCGGCTTCCCGCTGGAAGTCGATCTCGCTCCGGTCGCCGAAGGCCAAGTGATCAAGGTGTTCTGGCGTGGCCAGCCGATCTTCATCAATCACCGCACGCCGAAGGAAATCGAGTCGGCGCAGACGGCGGATTGGCGGAGCATGCGGGATCCGCAGCCGGATTCGGAACGCGTCAAGCCGGGCAAGGAGCAGTGGCTGGTGGTGTCGGCGATCTGCACCCACCTCGGCTGCATCCCCACCGAGCACCAGGGCAACTATGACGGCTGGTTCTGTCAGTGCCACGGCTCGCAATACGACTCTTCCGGTCGCATCAGGCTCGGGCCGGCGCCGCTCAACCTCGCGCTGGTGCCGTACAAATTCGACGGCGACGCCAAGATCGTGATCGGCGAGACCTGAGCGCGGCGGCGCCCCTGTAGAACTCGTCATGCGCGGGCTCGACCCGCGCATCCATCGCGCGCGTCAGCGCGCCTTGAGAGTTCGCGCGAAGAGGATGGATTGCCGGGGCAAGCCCGGCAATGACGATCCATCGGTCGTTCCTGCGCGCCCGGCGTTGTCGAAGCCGCTGGAGCGACTGCTTACCCACTCACAGTTCCCGAAAGCTCCAGTCATGTTGATCGCAGTCGCCAGCCAGAACTTCCGCACCGTGACCGGCCACGCCGGCAAAAGCCGCCGTTTTCTGGTGTTCGATGCGGCGCCGTGCCGCCCGCCGCAGGAGGTCGACCGGCTCGACCTGCCGAAGGAGATGTCGATCCATGAATTCAAGGAAGACGGTGCGCATCCGCTCGACAAGGTCAGCGTGGTGATCGCCGGCAGCGCCGGCCCCGGGTTCCTCAGCCGGATGGCGGCGCGCGGCGTGGTCGCCATCACCACCTCGGAGACCGATCCGGTCACCGCGATCCAGAACTACCTCGCCGGATCGCTGGCGCCGGCCGCGCCGCACGATCACGACGACGAGGAAGAAGAAGGCGGCTGCAACTGCAATTGCGGCCGGGCGGCCTGAGGCAGACTCAGGCGGTCGCCTCTCGATTGGTCATCGCGAGGAGCAGCCGGATCGGCGCTTCGCGCCGTCCGGGCACAGGCTCCGCGTCCAGGCAATCCAGGGCCCCGTGGTCGGCGCTCCTGGATTGCTGTACTTCGCTCGCAATGACGGAGCGATTCTCTTGATGATGGATTGCCGGGACTACGCTCGGCAATGACGCGCTTGATGCGCCGCGCGCTTACGAAAACGCGTTGCCGGCCGGTCGGCCAAGCTTCTTGAACACGATCGCCGCCGGGCAGAATCCGGTGAACGACGCCTGGATCATGTTGACGCCGGCGAACGCCGTCAGCAGCAGCCAATACGGGCTGACCAGCCAGCCGAGAGCCAGGCTGACGAGCACGACTGTGCCGGCGAACGCGAGTACGGTCTGATCGAGATTCATGAACTGCCCCTTTCTCCATTGCCCGGGCCGCCGTACGGCCCGTTTCGGAATTCGTATTGACGATATATTCGAATAATCGTATATACGCAACTATGAAAATAAAGGTCGATCCCATGATGGCCGCCGCCGACGAGGCGAGCGAGCTCTTCAAGGCGCTGTCGAACCGGCACCGGCTGCTGATCATCTGCCAGTTGATCGGTGGCGAGCGCTCGGTCGGCGAGCTCGCCGAGGTGATCGGCCTGCGCGATTCGACGGTGTCGCAGCATCTCGCGCTGCTACGCAAAGACGGGCTGGTGTCGGCGCGGCGCGACGCCCAGTCGATCTTCTATTCGATCGCCAGCGAACCGGCGCGTGAACTCCTGACGACGCTGTATCGGGTGTACTGTCCCGGTCAGCCGCTGGAGAAGACGGGTCGCAAACCTGCAAGGGCATGACATGCGAATGGGCGGATGGACGACGGGCGGTGTGATCGCCGCGATGCTGTGGGGCGTCGGGGTGGCGAATGCGGCTGGCACTCTGACGGTGGCGGGGACCAGGATCTCCGACGAGAAGGCGGTGTTCGCGACCGTCGAGAGCATCAGCGTGGTGCCGGCGCGCAGCCGGATCGGCGGCACCGTGGTGGCGCTGAAGGTCCGCGAGGGCGACAGCGTCAAGGCCGGCCAGGAAATCGCGACGATCGGCGACGACAAGCTGACGCTGCAGATGAATTCGCTCGACGCGCAGATCCAGGCGCTGCAGGCCCAGGCGAGCCAGGCGCAAATCGACTACGACCGCACCAGCGGTCTGGTCGAGCGCGGCACGCTGCCGCGCACCAAGCTCGACGAAGCCCGCACCGCGCTCAACGTCGCCGAGAACAATCTGCGCGCCAAGACTGCGGAGCGGTCGGTGGTGCAGCAGCAGTTCAAGGAAGGCCAGGTGCTGGCCCCCGACGACGGCCGCGTCCTCAAGAAGATGATCACCGTCGGCTCGGTGGTGCTGCAGGGCGATCCGATCGTCACCGTGGCGCAGCAGCACTACAAGCTGCGGCTGCGGGTGCCGGAGCGGCACGCCCGTTTCCTCAAGGCCGGCGACAAGATCCGCGTCGACGGCAGCGAGTTCGGCGATCACGTCGCCAAGTTCGGGACGGTCGAGCTGGTGTATCCGCAGATCGAGGACGGGCGTGTGGTGGCGGACGCCAGCGTCGAGGGGCTGCCGCAATATTTCGTCGGCGATCGGCTGCGGGTGTGGATCTCGGGGGGCGAGCGCGACGCGTTCGTGATCCCGGCCAGTTTCGTCAGCACCGAATTCGGCATCGACTACGTCCATGTCGGCGAGCCCGGCAAGACCGTGGCGGTGCCGGTGCAGCGCGGCCGCGAACACCCGACCCAAGCAATGCCCGACGGACTCGAGATTCTCTCGGGTCTGCGCAATGGCGACAGACTGGTGCAGCCGTGAATCTGGGAATTTCGGGCCATCTGACCAAGGCCACCATCCGGTCGCCGCTGACTCCGCTGTTCCTGCTGGCGTCGCTGATCGCCGGGCTGATCGCGCTCGCCGCGATCCCGCGCGAAGAGGAGCCACAGATCAGCGTGCCGATGGTCGACATCCGCATCAACGCCGACGGCCTGCGCGCGCCGGATGCCGTCGAGCTGGTGACCAAGCCGCTGGAAGCGATCGTCAAGGGCATCGACGGCGTCGAGCACGTCTACAGCCAGACCGAAGACGACCGCGTGATGGTCACCGCGCGATTCCTGGTCGGTACCAAGGCCGAAGACGCGATCCTGCGGGTGCACGAGAAGATCCGCGCCAATATCGGCAGCATCCCGGTCGGCATTCCCGAGCCGCTGATCGTCGGCCGAGGCATCAACGACGTCGCCGTCACCGTGCTGACGCTGTCGCCGAAGCCGGAAGCCGCGGCGCGCTGGACCGACAAGGATCTGTACGAAGTCGCCGACAAGCTGCGCTCCGAGCTGATGAAGGTCGACAGCATCGGCCTGACCTACATCTCCGGCGGCGGCGCGCAGCAGATCCGGGTCGAGCCCGATCCGGAAAAGCTGTCGCTGTACGGCGTCACGCTGCAGCAACTCGTCGCCAAGGTGAAGGACGCCAACCGCTCGTTCCTCGCCGGCAATGTGCGTGATGCCGGCACGATGCGCAGCGTCTCCGCCGGCCAGACCCTGATGGGGATTCCCGACATCGGGCTGTTGCTGATCTCGACCCGCGACAATCGTCCGGTCTACGTCAAGGACGTCGCCTCGGTGATCATCGGACCGAACATGGCCGAGCACCGGGTGTGGAACGACGCCCGCGACGCGAGCGGCAAATGGGACCGCGTGCCGGCGGTGACGCTGGCGCTCGCCAAGCGCGCCGGCGCCAACGCCGTGGTAGTGTCGCACGACATCAAGGCGCGGCTGGCGACGCTGCAAGGCTCGCTGATCCCCAAGGACGTCGCCGTCACCATCACCCGCGACTACGGCGAGACCGCCAACGAGAAGGCCAACGAGCTGCTGTTCCATCTCGGCCTCGCCACAATCTCGATCGTGGTGCTGATCGCGATCGCGATCGGCTGGCGCGAGGCGATCGTCACCGCGGTGGTGATCCCGACGACGATTCTGCTGACGCTGTTCGCCGCCAACCTGATGGGCTACACCATCAACCGCGTCAGCCTGTTCGCGCTGATCTTCTCGATCGGCATCCTGGTCGACGATGCCATCGTGGTGGTCGAGAACATCGCCCGGCACTGGGGGATGAAGGACGGTCGGCCTCGGCTGCAGGCCACCATCGAGGCGGTGGCCGAGGTCGGCAATCCGACCGTGATCGCGACCCTGACCGTGGTCGCCGCGCTGCTGCCGATGCTGTTCGTGTCCGGACTGATGGGGCCGTATATGGCGCCGATCCCCGCCAACGCCTCGGCCGCGATGCTGTTCTCGTTCTTCGTCGCCATGATGGTGGCGCCGTGGCTGATGCTGAAGCTGGCGCCGAAGCAGGGCGCCGCGGTGGCTTCGCACGGCGACCACGACGAAGGCCGGCTCGGCCGGCTGTATCGCCGGCTCGCCACGCCGATCGTCGCCAGCAAGCGCGCGTCGTGGATCTTCCTGCTCGGGGTGGGTATCGCGACGCTGCTGTCGATGACGCTGTTCTACACCAAGTCGGTCACGGTCAAGCTGCTGCCGTTCGACAACAAGAGCGAGATCGCGGTGATCCTCGATCTGCCCGAGGGCGCGACGCTGGAGGATACCGAGCGCACGCTGTTCGCCGCCGCCGACATCGCCCGCGGCCTGCCCGAGATCACCTCGGTGCAGACCTTCGCCGGCACGCCGGCACCGTTCAATTTCAACGGCCTGGTGCGGCATTATTACTTGCGCGAACGGCCCGAACTCGGCGAGTTGCAGGTGAACCTGAAAGAGCGCGGCGAGCGCAGCCGCGCCAGCCACGCCATTGCGCTCGACCTGCGCGAACGCTTGACCGCGTTGAAGCTGCCGGAAGGCGCCAGCCTCAAGGTGGTCGAGGTGCCGCCCGGTCCGCCGGTGCTGTCGACGCTGCTGGCGGAGATCTACGGCCCCGACGCCGCCACCCGCCGCGCGGTGACCGCCGAGGTCGAGAAGATCTTCAAGCAGGTGCCTTTCATCGTCGACGTCGACAATTCGATCGGCGAGCCGCGGCCCCGGCTGCGGCTGTCGATCGATCAGGACCGGCTGGAGTTCTTCGGCGTCGAGCAGAAGGACGTCTACGACACCATCCAGGCGCTGTTCGGCGGCACCTCGATCGGCTACTCGCATCGCGGCGAGGGCCGCAATCCGATCGCCATCACGGTCGGGCTGCCGAAGCGCGACCTCGAATGGAACGAGGCGCTGGCCTCGACGCCGGTCCCGGCGAATTCGCTGCCCGGCGCCAAGACGGTGGTCGAACTCGGCCAACTGGTGAACGCCAGCAAGGAAGTCGGCTCGCCGATGATCTTCCGCCGCGACGGCCGGTTCGCCGACATGGTGATGGCCGAGCTCGCCGGCAAGTTCGAGGCGCCGCTGTACGGCATGCTCGACGTCGCCAAGCTGATCGACACCCACGACTGGGGCAAGCTGCCGAAGCCGGCGATCAGCCTGCACGGCCAGCCGTCGGACGAATCCAGCCCGACGCTGTTGTGGGACGGCGAGTGGGAGATCACCTGGGTGACGTTCCGCGACATGGGTGCGGCGTTCGGCGCGGCGATCCTCGGCATCTACGTGCTGGTGGTGGCGCAGTTCAAGAGCTTCAAGCTGCCGCTGGTGATCCTGACGCCGATCCCGCTGACGCTGATCGGAATCCTGATCGGTCACTGGCTGTTCGGCGCGCCGTTCACCGCCACATCGATGATCGGCTTCATCGCGCTCGCCGGCATCATCGTGCGAAACTCGATCCTGCTGGTCGATTTCATCCGCCATTCCGGCGGCGCCGGCAAGACGTTGCGCGAGGTCGTGCTCGAAGCCGGCGCGGTGCGGTTCAAGCCGATCCTGCTGACCGCGCTGGCGGCGATGATCGGTGCGGCGACGATCCTGCTCGACCCGATCTTCCAGGGGCTGGCGATCTCGCTGCTGTTCGGCCTCGCGTCGTCGACGCTGCTGACGGTGCTGGTGATTCCGGCGATCTACATCGTTCTGCGTGACAAATCGCCGAGCCCGCCACCGGCCACGGCAAAGTGATGGCGCCGCGGTCCGATCCGAGGCACAAGTGAGCCGACCCTTGGATCCGGGGTCGGACCTGAGGATTGGAACCGATGATGATCACGCGACGGTCGGCCCTGACGGCGACGCTGGCGCTCGCCCCCGGCCTGGCTGCGGCCGCAGCCTGGGGCGCGCCGGTCGTTCCCGACTCCGAGGACGTGCTGTCGACCAACGCGGTGCTGTACGATGCGGAAATTCCGGTCGCCGGCAATCCCAACGGCGACATCACCATCGTCGAATGGTCGGATTATCGCTGCTCATACTGCAAGAAAGTGGCTCCGGACCTGATGCAGGTCGTCAATGACGACGGCCGGATCAGGCTGGTGCTGAAGGACTGGCCGATCTTCGGCGGCGTCTCGGTGGATGCCGCGAAGATGGTGCTCGCCGCCAAGTACCAGGGCAAGTTTCTGGAGGCGCACCAGGCACTGATCGGCGCGCCATCCAAGCTCATCGACGCGACGCTGAAGGCATCGCTCGAGGGCGGCGGCGTCGATGTCGGTCGCGCGACCCGGGATCTCGACGCCAACCGCGCCGCGATCGAGGCGATCCTCAAGCGCAACGACGCCCAGGCTAAGGCGTTCGGATTCCAGGGAACTCCGTCGTTCATCATCGGTCGCTTCCGGGTTCCCGGCGTGCTGGACGCCGCGTTGTTCAAGCAGGCGATCAAGGACGCCCGCGAGGCGGCGAAGAAGACCGACAAGAAGTAACTGCTTCGCACACTGACCTGTCCTCGTCATTGCGAGCGCAATGACGGAGGGAGGGAGGGCGCCCGCCAATCTCCCCCTCTGCTTGACGTGAATCATCTTCACAACCGTCGCGGTCGCGCTAAGCTGCGGCATCGCAGCGCAGCGGGATGACGATCATGCTCTGCATCCGCTCGGCGGCCCATGCCGCCGTGATGATCAGTCTGTCCGGATTAGTGCTGAGCGCAGCCCCAGCGGGTGCCGCGCCGTGGCGTGCCGACGAAGGCAACACCCGTGGCTGGATGCTGATGTCGCCGCAGGAGCGGATCGCGCATCAGGCCCGGGTCCGCGGGTTTACCGACTACGCCGCCTGCGAGGCTTATCGTGCCGGCCACCACGCTCTGATGGTGCAACGGGCGCGCGAGCGTGGTCTCGACTTACCAGGAGGCGGTCGCGACTTCTGTGATCATCTCAAATCTCGGGCGGATTGAGCCCGTGTCGACCGCCGGTTCAGCATCGCGGCGCTGGTCGATTCCGCTGCTGACCTTGGCGGTGCCTGTTGGGTTCGCGGTCTGGGCCTTTCCCGAAGGCCTCGCGCCGCTCCGCGTCGCCGGAATCGTCACCGGCTGGCTCGGCTGTGGATTGCTGCTGGTCAGCCTGCTGCTGATGCTGCGCGAGCCGCGGCTCGCCGCCTGGCTCGGCGGGCTGGAGCGGATGTATCGCTGGCACCACGTGACCGGCGTCGCCGCCTACGTGCTGCTGTTGCTGCATCCGCTGGCGCTTGCCGCCAACAACTGGTCGTCGTCGCCGAAGGTCGCCTGGCAGACGCTGTCGCCGTCGACCGAGAGCTGGCAGGTGTGGTCCGGCTGGCTCGGGCTGCTTCTGTTGATGGTGGGGCTCGCCACCACCTTCGTCCGGCATATCCGCTACGGCACCTGGCGCTGGCTGCATGCGTTGCTCGGCCTCGGCGTGCTGATCGGGTTGGTGCATCTGATCCTGCTCGGCATTGACGAACCGGTTGTGCCGATCCTCGCGGTCGCCGGGGCGATCCTTGGTTGGCGCCTGATCCGCGGCGATCTCGGGCTCGGGGCACGGCCGTATCTTGTGACATCGGCGCGCCCCCTTGCCGAACGCTCGGTCGAGATTGCGCTGCGGCCGCTCGGCGAACCGGCGATCGTGTTTCCGGGGCAGTTCGTGCTGGTCGAGTTCGGAGACGGCCGTCGCTACCGCGGCTGCGGTGAGTTTCATCCGTTCACTGTCAGCGCGATTCGCGCCGGGAATGAACTGCATCTTGCCATCAAGGCGCTCGGTGATTGTACCAGCAAGATGCTGGCGATCGAAGCCGGGGTGGCGGCACGGGTGATCGGTGGCTTCGGCGGCCTGATCGAACCGCGCGATGCGGGACCGCAGCTCTGGATCGCGGGCGGTATCGGCGTCACCCCGTTCATGGCGGTGTTGAATGCAGGTCCGCTGTTGCAGCCGACCCGGTTGCTGTATCTGTACCGGACCGAGGCCGACGCCGCGTTCCTGCCGGAATTGCGAGCGGCCGCAAGCGCGGAGCCGAATCTGACGCTGCACTGCGCCGCCACCGGCGACGATCTGCCCGACCTCGATAAGCTGCTCCCCGACGCCAGCCGATTGTCAGGAATCGAATGCTATCTGTGCGGACCGCCCGGTCTGGTCGCCGCACTGAAATCGGTGCTCGCCGCGCGCGGCGTCGCCGCCCGGCATGTTCACTACGAGAATTTCGAGTTCAGATGATGCGCAAGCTGTTCTACGTTTCGACCGCCGTGTTCTGGATTGCGGTCGCCGGGCTCTGGATCGGCAATCTGATGGCGCCGGCCGATCAAGCGGCGGTCGCGGCCGAGCGCGAGATCGGGGGAGCCGAACTTGCTCGGCACGCCACGCCCGACGATTGCTGGATGGCGATTCGCGGCGGCGTGTACGACCTGGCAGCTTATCTGCCGGATCATCCGTCGCGGCCGAGCATCATCGAGCCGTGGTGCGGCAAGGAAGCGACCGAGGCTTACGACACCAAGACCAAGGGCCGTAAGCACTCGCCCGAAGCAGACGCGTTGCTGCCGAAGTACCGAATCGGACGGTTCATCGGCGGAAGCTGAAGCGTTTTCCAGCGAAGTTGATAGCGGTTCGCGTCAGGAGCGCGCGTCGAGACAAAACAGAGCTTCGGGTCTGATTCGATCAGAACCTCGGCTCTGATTCGTCACGCGATCATCGTGTTGCGGATCTCGGTGCGAAGCTCGTCGATCAGCCGGAGCCCCTTGCTGGTCTCCACGTGCCAGAACGTCCAGCCGTTGCAGGCTTCGGACCCCTGCGCCATGGCGCCGATCCGGTGAATCGATCCGACCTTGTCGCCGAGCATGATCGCTCCGTCGGCGCGCACCAGCGCGCCGTGCCGCTTCTTCGAATCGACGAGGCGCGCGCCGGGCGAAATCATGCCACGCTCGATCAGTTCGGAGAACGCCACCCGCGGCGCATCGCGTGCGGTGAGGAACGGCTTCAGAGTATCGTCGGGCAGCGGTTCGATCGCGTCGATTCGCGCCCGTGCCGCCTCGGCGTAGGTCCGGTCGCGTTCGAAGCCGATGTAGTTGCGGCGCAAACGCTTGGCGACGGCCCCCGTCGTGCCGGTGCCGTTGAACGGATCGACCACCAGATCGCCGGGCCGCGACGAACTCAGCAGCACGCGCGCCAGAAGCTGTTCGGGCTTCTGCGTCGGGTGCACCTTCTTGCCGTCCTTGCCCTTCAGCCGCTCTTCGCCGGTGCACAGCGGAATCAGCCAGTCCGAGCGGGCCTGAACGTCCTCGTTGGCGGCCTTCAGCGCATCGTAGTTGAAGGTGTAGCCTTTGGCGTTCTCGTCGCGCGCCGCCCAGATCATGGTCTCGTGCGCATTGGTGAAACGACGGCCACGGAAATTGGGCATCGGATTGGACTTGCGCCAGACGATATCGTTGAGCAGCCAGAACCCGAGGTCCTGCATGATCGCGCCGACGCGGAAGATGTTGTGGTAGGAGCCGATCACCCACAGCGTCGCCGACGGCTTCATGATCCGGCGCGCGGCGAGCAGCCAAGCGCGGGTGAAATTGTCGTAGGCGGCGAACGACGCGAATTTGTCCCAATCGTCGTCGACGGCGTCGACTTCCGATTCGTCGGGACGCTTCAGCGCACCTTTGAGCTGCAGATTGTACGGCGGATCGGCGAACACCAGATCGACCGACTTTGCCGGGAGCTTCTCCATCTCGGCGATGCAGTCGCCGACGATGATCTGGCTCTCGGGCTCGTATTCAAATTGAGTGCGGGGCGCCCTTGCAGACGCCCCGCTACGCGACACAACCATGACTCAACTAACCTGACTCATGTGACGCCGTCGGAGACGCGGGACTAAACAACCGACTGGCGATACATTGGCGCGGCAAAGTAAAAATCGACTTAATTGGATTGCAATTTGGTGACCACGGAACGAACGATCCGAGGAACAGTTCTCTCTGCCGGCATATCGAACGGAGGGATCTCGCCACGATCGCCTCAGTGGCGTTGACGCAAGTCCGGCGCCGCGCGGATGGGGTGATGAGCGCCTCGGCGGCGTCAGGGCTATGCAC
>NZ_QPFS01000008.1:0-71172 GCF_010906995.1 Rhodopseudomonas sp. WA056
CGATACGCCCCGCCCTCCTCCACGCTCCGCACGAACGCCGGCCGCGCGTGCATGCGGCCGATCCACGCCGCCAGCGCCGGATACGGCCCGAGCTTGCCGAACGAGCCGGCGACCTCGGCGACGAAACTCATCATGATGTCGGCGCCGGTCAGGCTGTCGCCGACGAAGTAGTCGCGGCCTTTGAGCGCGCGCTCGACGAAGCCGAGGTGATTGGCGATCTCGCTGTCGATCCGCGGCTGCAGCGGCGCGGCGGCGTCTTTCAGGCGCGCGGTGTAGAGCTGCAGCATCAAGGGCAGCATCGCCGATCCCTCGGCGTAGTGCAGCCATTCCTGATAGGCCTCGAACTCGGGTGTGCCCTCGGCGGAACGCAGGCCGCTGCCCGCGCCGTAGCGGCGCAGGATGTAGTCGACGATCGCGCCGGACTCGACCAGCGTCAGGTCGCCGTCGGTGATCACCGGCGACTTGCCGAGCGGGTGCACGGCGGCGAGTTCGGGCGGCGCCAGCCGCGTCGTGGCGTCGCGCTGGTAGCGCTTCAGCTCGTAGGGCGCGCCGATCTCCTCCAGCAGCCACAGGATGCGCTGCGAGCGGCTGTCGTTGAGGTGGTGCAGGGTGCATCGCGTCCTCCGGGACTGCGCGCGGCGCGCGCGATGGGAATCGAGATGGCCGGCCGTCCCGAATTGCGCTGCGCGTCATCCGGGCCCAGGCGCCAGCCTCACAGCGTCTCCTGCTTCGCCCCGCATTCCTTGCAGACGTAGGCCACGCGGCTGACGCCCTTCGGCGCCTTGACCTTGTTAGGGGCGCCGCATTTGCCGCAGGTGGCCATGATCACGGTGTCGCCCTGCTTGACCGTGACGTTGCGGGTCGCCATCGCCTCGCGCATCAGCCGTTCGGCCTCTTCGCGCATCGCCTTCTTGTCCATGTCGTCCATCGTTGGTTGTGTCGTGGCCCCGCGTTGTAGCGCAGCGCAATGACGGCGGCCGCATCAAATCCGCCACGCCGTGCGAAAATCGGTGGGCAGTCGCCGACCTAGGACAACAATCCGATGCCTCCGGTCGTCAAAACGCGGTCGAGGACATCGCGCTACCCTCGCCTCACCGCTTGTCCGGCGGCGGCAGCTCGGGCGCATCGCTCGGCGGCGGGGTGCGTTCGAGCTCGTCGATCAGCGCCGTCATCTCGACGATCTCCCTGACCTGCGTCTGCCAGATGGCGTCGGCGAGCTTGCGGACGCGCGGATCGCCGATACGCGCGCGCTCGCTGGTCATGATCGCGATCGAATGATGCGGGATCATCGCCTTCATGTAGGCGACGTCGCCGACCGTGTCCTGACTCCGCACCAGATACAGCGCGCCGGCAAAGACCACGACGCTGGCGGCGACGATGCCCCAATTGGCGCTGCGGCTCGGATACATCGCCCACATGAAGCCGAGCATGATCAGCGCCATCACCGCGCCCATCACCAGCGCCATCCACATTCGGGTCTGGCTGAACCAGACATGGTCGAGCGCATATGTGTTGAGATACATCAGGCCGAACATCACGACCGTCGAGGTCGCGATCATCGCGGCAAATCGGGCGTAGGACATCATTTCGCTCCTGTGATCGGAGTGGAGCTAAACGGCCGGGGACGTGATGGTTCCCGACGGGCCGGCCGCGATGCCCCTTGCAATGCGCGCGCGGCTCGCCAATCTCTGCTGTCCCGCTCAATCACAATCCGAACCTCAATCCGGAGCGCATTAATGACCGACGCCCCCTACACGCCGCCCCCCGTCTGGACCTGGGACAAGGAGAACGGCGGCAAATTCGCGTCGATCAACCGTCCGATCGCCGGTCCGACCCATGACAAGGAGCTGCCGGTCGGCAAGCATCCGCTCCAGCTCTATTCGCTGGCGACGCCGAACGGCCAGAAGGTCACGATCCTGCTCGAGGAGCTGCTGGCGCGCGGCCACAGCGGCGCCGAATACGACGCCTGGCTGATCAAGATCGGCGACGGCGACCAATTCTCGTCCGGCTTCGTCGGGGTCAATCCGAATTCGAAGATCCCGGCGCTGCTCGATCGCTCGGTGAACCCGCCGCAGCGCGTGTTCGAATCCGGCTCGATCCTGCTGTACCTCGCCGAAAAGTTCGGCGAGTTCATCCCCAAGGACCCGGCCGGCCGCACCGAATGCCTGAACTGGCTGTTCTGGCAGATGGGCTCGGCGCCGTATCTCGGCGGCGGCTTCGGGCACTTCTACGCGTACGCGCCCGAGAAGTGGGAATACCCGATCAACCGCTTCGCGATGGAGGTGAAGCGGCAGATGGACGTGCTCGATCGCCGGCTGGCCGAGACCGAGTATCTGGCCGGCACCGAGTACTCGATCGCCGACATCGCGGTGTGGCCGTGGTACGGCGGACTCGCCAACGGCGTGCTGTACGGCGACAGCGCCACCTTCCTGGATGTCGCCAGCTACAAGAACGTGCAGCGCTGGACCAAACAGATCGGCGCTCGCCCGGCGGTGAAGCGCGGCCGAATCGTCAACCGCATCAGCGGCGACCTATCCACCCAGCTCCACGAACGCCACGACGCCGGCGATTTCGAGACGAAGACGCAGGACAAGCTCGAGGCCGCGAAGTCGTAAGGGGCGTCACAAAACGGACCGCGTGAGCGCCTCTCCCTCCCGTCATTCCGGGGCGCGCGTAGCGCGAACCCGGAATCCCGAGATTGGTCAGGCGAGCGTTTCCACAAGCTCCAGATTCCGGGTTCGCGAACTGCGTTCGCGCCCCGGAATGACGGGAGGTAGATCTCGCTCTCGAATGACCGGTCTCCAACTACACGCTGTGCCGCGGGTGCGCGACCCTGCCTTGGGTGGTGGCGATTCCCATTTCGAAACTGTCGGCGATGCGGCGGGCGCGGATGATGAACTCGGCTGCCACCTCCGGGGTGAACAACTCGGTCGCGGTCGCTTCGAACAGTTTCAGCCAGCGGTCGAAATGTTCGGGCGCGAGATTCAGCATCAGATGCGGCCGCATCGGCCGGCCGCCGTACCGCCCGGTCTTCAGCAGCATCGACGACCAGAAATCGGCGATCTGGGCGATGTGGTGATCCCAATCCTGCACCGCGGAGGCGAAGATCGGCCCGATCACCTCGTCCTGCCGGGCGCGGCCGTAGAACGTGCGCACCAGATGCGCGATCTGCTCGTCGGTGAGGATGTCGGAATTGGCGATGCTCATCGGCCCGATGTAAGGCTCCACGCGGCGGCACTCAAGGCATGGATCGAACCACAGGCTCCGACATCGGCTGTGCACGTGGGCTCAACCCGCTGTCCGCGCTCGCCCCTCGAGCATGTCCAGATCGCGTTCCAGCAGCGGCAACTGCTCGATCGCGAAGCGGCGAATCTGGTCGTTATCGGGATGCAGCAGAAAGCGCCGAAGCAGCGCCACGACACGGCGGAACTCCTGGACCTGCTTGCCGTGGAAGTCGGTCATGAACCGGCTCCCCACCGCGCCGCGCAAGCCGGCGATCTGATTGGCCAACACGGCGTTCGGCCGGGTCGGGAAATCGATCGACAGCAGCGCGAAGGTGTTGAGACGGAACACATCCTGATCGCGCTCGCGTGCCAGCCGCGCCTGCCCGAAAGCGAACTGCCGCAGCGCGTCGTCGCCCCGCGAATCCGCCAGCCCGGCCGCTTCCACCTGAAACATGTTGAACTGGTGAAGATAGCGCAGCACGTCGGCGGCGTTGGGCGGCCAGCCGAGCACCGCCTTGACGCCGACAGCTTCGAGCAGGGAATGCTTGCGCGGACTCTCCGCCCCGGCGATCGCCCCGGCGAAAATCACGATGGCCGGCAAGACTGCGACCAGCCCTGCCAACAGCCGCATCAGCATTCGATCTCCGGCGCGCTACATTCCCGTGTAGCCAGCTTTCAACGGATCGTTGCTGCCGTCAAGCTCGCGCAGATAGACCAGACCGCACACGGTCAGCCGGTTGTCGTCGGTCTCGCCGGCCTCGACCAGCGTGCGGATGTAAGTCTCGACCTTGGCCTTGGAATTTTCGGCCGCTTCCTTGCTGGTCAACAGGCCGTAAGTCTGAATCACGCGATCGATGGCGCGTTGCATGTCGTCTCCCTGGTTCTCAAGCGGCGATCTTGGCGGATTCGAAATTCGAGATCGCCTTGTTGGCGAGCCGGATCGGATGGGTCTCGCCGCGCTGGAACAGCCGAACAATCAGTTCGAGCAGCGGATCATAAGTCGAGGTGCCGTCCGGAATCGCGCCGGTGCGCCGCAGGTAGTTCGCCGCGATGTCGTAGGATTTTCCGATCGTATCCACATTCATCACCCGGAGCCCTCGTTCGATCAGCATCGCCCTCTCCAACGGACTGCGCAGTGACAAGTCTTTCCGGCCACGATGGTTCCCGCAGGTTCCGGAGAAATTCGGCGGCGCACAAAACAAATCGGCCTCCCGTTGCGGGGAGGCCGAGGACGACAGGTCTGGAGACTGACAGCGCGCGGGCCTGCTCGTTTGCGAGCAGCGGCTCGGCGGATCGCCGGCCGGCGTTGGCGCGTATTGGTGGAGCCTTACAGCCGATACAGGATCTGGTCGGTCCAGAACCGCTCGAGGCGGTGCAGGGACTTGTTCAGCGTGGCGAACTCCTCGCTGGAGATGCCGCCGACCTGCTCCACCGTCTTGACGTGCTTCTGATACAGCGCCTCGACGATGTGACGGACTTCCTGGCCCTGCGGGGTCAGGCGGATCCGCACCGAGCGGCGATCGACGCGCGACCGCTGATGATCGAGGAACCCGAGTTCAACCAGCTTCTTCAGATTGTAGGAGACATTGGAGCCGAGGTAGTAACCGCGCGTGCGCAGTTCGCCCGCGGTCAGCTCCTTGTCGCCGATGTTGTAGAGCAGCAGCGCCTGAACCGAATTGATATCAGCGCGACCGCGACGATCGAACTCGTCCTTGATGACGTCGAGCAACCGGCGGTGCAGCCGCTCCACCAAGGTGAGCGCCTCGAGATAGAGCGGCTGGACCGGCGTGTTGGCTGCTACTGCGGGTGCGGAGGTCTCCGCCGCCGTGGCGACTGCTTTGATCATGACACTTCCCCTGTCGTCTTTTTTGATCGACTTATTCGACGAAACTTCTGTCTCGTCTGATAGGTCCACCTTAAGGGGCCGCTTTGAACATCAGCTTAAATAAGACGATAAAGAGATCATGAATTTAAGACAGTGAACCGTGCATTAAGCCTGCAAATCAAGGGCTTTTTGCAACGTTTGATTCACGGATCGACGCCGATTCAAGGGTTTTCCGGATGCCCTTGTCGCATTTGAAGACAGCTTCGTTCGAATTTGAAAGATCTGCGTAACGGATCGGCCGCGCGGTGCGCGATCCGGTTAAGGTCTTCACAACCCTATCCGGACCGCGTTTTGATAAAATGCCGGGAGCTTGTTTACGCGACGCCGCGGTTGCGGCCTTCCCAATATGGGGCACGCAGCACCTTGCGATCGATCTTGCCGAGGCCGGTGACCGGAATCGCGTCGACGAAGTCGATCGTCTTCGGCGACCACGGCGCGCCGCGCTTCTCCTTCACATGCGCCTGCAGTTCGGCCGCGTCGTTGTTGGCACCGGGCTTCAGAACCACGAACGCTTTCACCGCCTCGCCCCATTTGTCGTCGGGCACGCCGATCACCGCAGCAGACGCGACCGCATGGTGCGCCATCAACGCATCCTCGACCTCGCGCGGATAGATGTTGAAGCCGCCGGAGATGATCATGTCCTTGGTGCGGTCGACGATATAGAGATAGCCGTCGGCGTCCTTCACGGCGACGTCGCCGGTGTGCAGCCAGCCGCCGCGGAACGCTTCCGCCGTCGCTTCGGGCCGCTTCCAATAGCCGTCCATCACCAGCGTGCCGCGCACGCAGATTTCGCCGGGCTCGCCGGGGCCGACTTCGCGCATCTCGGAATCGAACAGCTTGACGTCGAGCAGCGGGCTCGGCCGTCCGCAACTGCCGAGCCGGCCGGGCTTGGAATCGTCGTGGTCGATCTTGCGCATCGTGGTGATGCATTGCGGCGCTTCGGTCTGGCCGTAAAGCTGCACGAACACGTTGCCGAAGATCTCGATGCCTTCGCGCAGACGATCCGGCGACATCGGCGCGGCGCCGTACACGATCATGTCGAGCGACGACAGATCGTGACGCGCCCTCACCTGCGGCGCGTCGATCAGCGCGTAGATCAGCGTCGGCACCAGAAACACCGCGGTGATCTTGTCCTCGGCGATGACGCGGCAATAGGATTCGACCTCGAAGCCCTGCACCAGCCGGGTGAAGCCGCCGCGCATCATCACCGGATACACGGTGACGCCGGCGGCGTGGCTGATCGGGGTGGCGGCGAGATAGCGGATCTCGGCCGGCCAGTCCCAATCCGAATACAGGATCACCGCCATCGTGGTCAGCGCGCGATGCGGGATCATCACCCCCTTGGAGCGGCCGGTGGTGCCGCCGGTGTAGGCCAGCCAGGCGATGTCGGAGGTCGCACTGTCGTCGACCAGCGGCGCAGGCTGAACCGCCGCGAAGCCATCGAGCAGATCGCGGGCGCCGTTGACGGCGCCGAACGACAGCAGATGCTTGAGGCCCGGCACGCGGGCGCGGATCGCCTCGCCGCGCGCGGCGAACTTGCCGCCTTCGACGATCAGCGCGTCGATCTCGGCGTCCTCGATGATGAAGGCGTGGTCGTCTTCGGCCGCCATCGGATGCAGCGGCGTGTAGCGCATCCCCATCACGGTCGCGGCGCAGATCGCAGCCCAGGATTCGGCGCGATTCGAGGACAGAATCGACAGCGCACTGCCTTTGGCAAGGCCGCAGTCGCGAAACAGCGTGATGAAGCGGCCGATCGCCTCGCCGAGTTCGCGGTAGCTCCAGCGAATGCTGCCGTCGGCGATCGCCGGACGGTCGCCGTGGCGCGCGATCGCATTGACGATCAGGCCGCCGCCGGTGCCGCCGGAATGAAGCTGGTCCATGGTTTTCCCCCTTGTGATGGTTGTTGTCGTTGTCGCGCCCGCCTGCGTGCTGCGGCGGCGCTTGCAGACCGGGCTATGGCGGACGTTCGCGGGCCGCCATCCAGGCAAGCGCCAGATAGGCAGCGAGCAGCACCGCTTCCCCGAGCACGACCAGGAGACTGCCGCCGTAGATCGCCGGGAACATCAATTCGATCACCGCCATCGACACCACGGTGGTGAGCCACACCACGGCGCCCCAGGGGGTCGCCAGCCACAGCCCGACGGCGGCGACCAGCTCGATCACGGCGAAATAGACCGTGGCGGTCTGCCAGGCCATGGTCTGGACCTCAAAGGCGTCGTCCTCGCCGCCGACGAAGCCGGTGATCTGCGCCCAGTGGTAAAGTCCCTTGACGACCGACAGCACCGCCATCACCCGCAGGAACAGCACCAGCCGCCGCGTCCAGTCGTTGTCGTGGTTGTCGGGCCGCTCCGGCGAAATCGCCGCGACCGAGATCGCCTGGTCGCGCGGCAGCGGTTCGCGGGGTTGGATGTCGGACATCAAGGCTCGGCTGTTGCTCGGCGGATCGGGTTCGGCGGAGTCTTGGCCCGCCGGGGCAGCAAAATCAATCGGCTGTGATGGCGGCGGAACCTTCTGATTGCGCCAAATCAACAGCGCCGTGACGCGGCAGTGCCAAAATGCTACTTTCCATGAACACAGCAGAGCCTGCAGGGAGAGTTGGCACCATGGCGATCAAATTCGGCCGTCCCATCGAGATTCGCGACCCCTCGACCCGGCCCGCCGCTCCGCCGCTCGATCTCACCATCCGTCCGCGCCGCAACCGCAAGACCGAGTGGGCCCGCCGCTTGGTGCGTGAGAACGTCCTGACCACCGACGACCTGATCTGGCCGATGTTCGTGATCGACGGCAGCAACCAGCGGGTTCAGGTCGCCTCGATGCCGGGGGTCGAACGGCTCAGCGTCGATCAGATCGTCCGCGACGCCGAACGCGCCGCCAAGCTCGATATCCCGTGCATCGCGCTGTTCCCGTTCACCGAGCCGTCGCTGCGCGACGAGCACGGCACCGAAGCGTCCAATCCGGAAAACCTGATCTGCAAGACCGTCCGCGCGATCAAGAAGGAATTTCCTCAGATCGGCGTGCTGTGCGACGTCGCGCTCGATCCCTACACCAGCCACGGTCATGACGGCCTGATCGAGGACGGCCGCATCCTCAACGACGAGACCGTCGCGGTGCTGGTGCAGCAATCGCTGGTGCAGGCCGAGGCCGGCTGCGACGTGATCGCGCCATCGGACATGATGGACGGCCGCATCGGCGCGATCCGCGAGGCGCTCGATGCCGCCGGCTATCTCGACGTCCAGATCATGGCTTATGCGGCCAAGTATGCGTCCGCCTTCTACGGCCCGTTCCGCGACGCGATCGGGTCGGCCAAGGCGCTGACCGGCGACAAGCGCACCTATCAGATGGACCCGGCCAACACCGACGAAGCGATCCGCGAGGTCGAACTCGATCTCGCCGAAGGCGCCGACATGGTGATGGTCAAGCCGGGCATGCCGTATCTCGACATCGTCCGCCGCGTGAAGGAAACCTTCGGCGTGCCGACCTTCGCCTATCAGGTGTCGGGCGAGTACGCGATGATCGCCGCGGCCGCCAACAACGGCTGGCTGGACGGCGACCGGGCGATGATGGAGAGCCTGCTCGCCTTCAAGCGCGCCGGCGCCAACGGCGTGCTCACCTACTTCGCCCCGGCGGCCGCCGAGAAGTTGAGGCAGTTGGGCTGAGTCCCGGCCCCCTCCGCCGCGCAGCTTCCCTCGCCGATTCGCCGGCCTCCGGCGGATCGATGGATGGTTTGTAATGTCGCGGCAGCCTTGCAACGCGTCGTTGCCGTCGCCATGTCGAACCGGGCGACCGCTCCTGTCCGGGCGGCCCAACGCGGAGCAGGCTGATGGCTGACTATGGTGGGAGTGGCGGCTGGCGCGGCGGCGAGGTGCGGCCCGCGGCGTTCGACCCCTGGCTCAATCCGGAACTGTTTCAGGGCGTGCTGACCAAGCGGGTGTTCGCCTTCCTGATCGACCTGGTGGTGCTCGCCGTGCCGGTCATCGTGGTGACGGTGTTCATCGCGATGTTCGGCCTGGTCACGCTCGGGATCGGCTGGACCCTGTTCTGGCTGGTGTCGCCGCTGTCGGTGATCTGGGCGCTGGTGTATTACGGCGCCTCGCTCGGCGGCCCGCATTCGGCGACGATCGGGATGCGGACAATGGGGCTGGAACTGACCACCTGGACCGGCGAACCCGGCTACTTCGTGCTCGGCGCGGCACACGCCTTCCTGTTCTGGCTGTCGCTGTCGATGCTGACCCCGCTGATCCTGCTGATCGGGCTGTTCAACAGTCGGCGCCGGCTGTTGCACGATATCCTGCTCGGGACCGTGATTATCAACAGCACCGTACCCGCCTCGCAGCCGGCGCGCTCCTACTAAGGGCGAAAGCGATTGACCGGCGTCGGATGCGAGGCGATGCTGGGCGCGTTGGAGGCCGACGACCCGACGTGACCCAGCACTCGCGCGATACCCCCCAGTTCTATCTGACCGCCCCCTCGCCGTGCCCCTATCTGCCGGGCCGGCACGAGCGCAAGGTGTTCACCCATCTGGTGGGCAACAAGGCCGGCGAGCTCAACGACCTGCTCACCCATGGCGGCTTCCGGCGCAGCCAGTCGATCGCCTACCGCCCGGCCTGCGATCATTGCCGCGCCTGCGTGTCGGTCCGGGTGATCGTCAACGAGTTCAAGCCATCGCGCAACCAGCGCAAGCTGCTGGCCCGCAACGCCGACATCGTCGGCGAGCAGCGCAACCCCGTGCCGACCTCCGAGCAATATTCGGTGTTCCGCGCCTATCTCGACCAGCGCCATCGCCATGGCGGAATGGCCGACATGACGGTGCTCGACTATGCGATGATGGTCGAGGACAGTCATGTCCAGACCCGGATGATCGAGTACCGCAAGCGCACCCCCGACACCGGCGTCACCGGCCGCGGCGGCGACCTGATCGCCGCCGCGCTGACCGATGTGCTCGGAGACGGGCTGTCGATGGTGTATTCGTTCTACGAGCCGAACGAACAGAACCGATCGCTCGGCACCTTCATGATCCTCGATCATATCGCCCGCGCACGGCGGCTCGGCCTGCCCTACGTCTATCTCGGCTACTGGATCGAAGGCTCCAAAAAGATGGACTACAAAGGCCGCTACCTGCCCCAGCAGCGGCTGGCGCCGAGCGGCTGGTTGCGCATCGACGCTTCCGGCGAGATGCAGCCCGAGCCGCAGGATTAGCTCGGCCCTTCCGACACAGGCGTCCAGTCTCGCCGGTCGTCCCGCTACACCGTGGCGAGACAATGGGACAACGAAAGCGTGCGCGTGCAGTTCATGGTCGCTGCCCCGTGTTCGGCTCAACATCAGCGGGAGCGATCTCGATGGTGGCCGTCATCCCAGCCGCCAGTTCTATCCCGGACGGTACTTGATCGATATGGATACGCACCGGGATGCGCTGGGCGAGACGCACCCAGGAAAACGTCGCCGCGACATTGGGCAGGCCGAAGCGACCCGGCGCTTCACTGCTGTTCTCGATGCCGCGACCGATACTCTCGACATGACCCGTCACTGGCTGGTCAAAGCCCATCAGCTTGACCAGCGCCGGGGCCCCGACACGGATCTGCTGAATTTTCGTCTCTTCGAAATAGCCGGTGATCCAGAAACTGGCGGCATCGAGGATCGCGACATTCGTCGCCCCAGCGGTCGCGTAGTCGCCGGGCCGAAGCTTCAGATTCGTCACATACCCATCGACAGGTGAACGAACGACGGAACGAGCAAGATCGAGCTTGGCCAAATCGAATGTCGCCACCGCGGCCTGATAGGCGGCGCTGGCTATTGCCGCAGCGCCGCCCGATTGCTGGACGGCTTCCTGTGAGACCACATCCTTGAGCTGCCGTTTCCGCTGCGCCGTGGCTTGACGAACGATCATATCCTGGCGCTTCGCTTCGACGTCAGCCTCGGCCAGCGCCAGTGCCAAACGAAGCCGCTCGGGGTCGATCTCGTAAAGTACATCACCACGTTTGACGTACTGATTGTCGACCACTGCCACCGAGCGGATCGCACCTGAAACCTCAGGCGCGATCTGGACGACATTCACGCTCACTCGACCGTCGCGCGTCCAGGGTGTTCGCTGGTAGTGGCCCCAGGCCTGCAGGCCGACAACACCCGAAAGAGCGACTAAGCCGACGGTCAGGGCATAGCGGCTGAGCACGGACAGAAACGATTTCACGAGATTGATCCGACCAGGGGAAGATACAGCATGAGAAGACCGTAGATCATGAGGAAGGTGGCGATTTCGACGAGTGGCCGATACTCGAACAGCCGGGAGATCCCGGTGGCGTTGCAGAAACGCATGATTGCCAAGGTGGCGAACAGCGCGATGAGCGCGAGGACCACCAGGCCGGGGATGAAGACACCCCCCATATTCAAATCAACGATCATGAGCCGGATCGTCCTCCTGCATCATTCCACCGAAACCGAGCGCGAAACGGAGGTCGATCAGCAGATCGACGATCCGCAGGCGTCTCTTGAATGAGCTGGCCGCCATCATTGCCATCAACGTCGCGATGCGCTGATCGAGGTCTGCAAGTTCGGCAGGCGTCGTCGGTCGCCTCACGCTGAAACACGTGGCAATCGCGGACAGAAGACCGCCGATTGCGACGCCGGCCTCGCCCTGGACCTGCGGGACCAGCTTGCGAAGCCGGCCGGCGACGTGACCGATGCGAAGAAGGCACAGCGTATCGTCAAGGACGTTTGCAGGGGCTCTGCCGGCCGCTCGCAGCCTCGGCAGCAGCAGCGCCGTTCGGTCGATCATCAGGCTTGTCCAGCGCGCTTCGTTCGGCGCGCCGCCCAGAGCGCGGCGACCGACATCCTGCCGACTGTGGAGAAGCAGCCGGTTGATCGCGACGTCCAGCGGTACAGTCTGGAAGATGGACATGCTGACCGCCCCGAAACCAACTGCTGCGAACAGTGCGATCACGGTGTCGAGAAAAGTGGCGAGGTCACCGGTGTAGTTGCTGCCGAGGCCCGACAGGATCGGAATTGTGAGAGTGATTCCCAGCGCCATGAACGTCGTCGGCGCTCGCGCCTGGAGCGAGCCAGCAAACAGGAATGCCGGCGCAAGGACCGCGACAAGAACTGCGAAGTTCGTGACTTGGGGCAAGATGGCGAAGCTGTAGACGAGGCTTATCAGAACTCCCCAGATCGAGCCCACGATGTATTTGACGACGAATGGCACAGGCGCGTCGAAATTGCCGAACAAGGTGCAGCATACGCCGAGAATTGAGACTGCGGTGCCGCCCTCCGGCCAGGCCGACCATATCCAGAAGGCGCAGCCGCTGAGGATAGCGACGACGGCACCGAGCGCTGCACGAGCCGCCATCCATGGATCACGGTGATAGACGTACCCCTTTGCAGGCGCCGGCCCGTAAAGCCACTCCGCCTGTGGTGAGCTCGAGCCGATGATCATGTTCTGATCGAGCTGGTCGCAGTCGTGAATCAGGCCGATCATTTCAGCCAGATGACCTGCAAGGTTGGCGCCCACCCGGTCTACGGGCGTCGCCGCATCTGTGCCCAGATGAGCCTGGAGCGATCGCGCGCGCGCAATCAGCCGAGCCACCCTCTCCCCATCGCCCGTCCCAGCGGCAGCGATCCAGGCCCCGACATCGTGGATCAATGCGGTCAGCCCATCAGCCGTATCGCCGGGCCCAATGCCGAGAAAACGGACCCGGTCTTCGATTTCGGTCGTGAGCGGAAGAAGCCGAGCGAGCCGGTCGTGTATGAGTTGCAGCGTCTCGCGCCGCGGCGTCACCGATCCGGGATCATACGGCAGATGCGTCGCAAGCCCCCGGAGCATCAGGAGATCGGCAGCAAGTTGATGGCGATCGTGGCGGTTTTGTTCCGGCGTTCCCGTCAGCGCGAGGCCCGCAATCCGGCGGGCGTCCAGAAGCGTCGCCGACAGCTTGCCGGTGAACTGGCCACTCATCGGCTTCGGCAGGACGTAACGATGGATCAGAACCGCGCAGAGAATTCCGATGGAAATCTCCTGGACGCGCAGCGATGCCGTTTCAAACGCTGCACCGGGATCGAGCACGCTCGGAAAGCCGATCAGGCTCGTCGTGTAGCCAGCCAGTACGAAGGCGTAGGCGCGCGGCGTTCGATCCAGCAGCGAGAGAAACAGACACCGACCGATCCAGCCCGCGAGGATGACGCAGCATACGATCGGGTCGTTGACGAAATTCGGAACGATAGCGACCGTCGCAATCGCACCCACGAAGGTGCCGACGAAGCGATACACGCCACGACTGAGCGACGCTCCCGCCGATGTCTGAGAGACGATGTAGACAGTAACGATGGCCCAGAACGGCTTGGGCAAATCGAGTTGCAGCGAAATGTAATAGGCCAGCATCGCCGCGGCGAAACTCTTTGCCGAAAAGAGGACCGCATCCGCATCCTCCTTCGTTGCCGGCGTTCGAGCGAAGCCCGCTGCCACCTGCCATACTGCTGCGCAGGGGTCGATCAAGCGAGGAGATACCGTCGGCATTATCTTCATGCCGCCAGTTGTGTCCGATTTGCAGAAGCGAATAAATTCGGTATTACGACATAAAATACCTGAAAACGGCCATCCTGATGTCCGCGCCACAATCTGTCGTTTCCGTTTTCGATCCCGACCTGACGCACCTGCCTGCGGTCAGCCACAAGCTCGATTTCTCCGACCATGCGGCGGAAGTGCCTTTGCATGTCCATCGCAAGGGGCAGTTGATCTTGGCCCTGCACGGAGCCGTCACGTGCACGGCCGGCAACGAGATCTGGATCGTGCCTCCGAATTGCGGGGTGTGGATTCCTGGCGGAGTGCCTCACAGCGCGCGCGCGACCGCAAATGCGCGGCTCAACTATCTGTTCGTGGAACCGGAAGCGGCGAAACTGCCCGAATCCAGTTGCACGCTGTCGATCTCTCCGTTGATCCGGGAAATGGTCGAGCGTCTGGCAGAGGAGCGTGCGGACTATCACGCAGACAGCCACGCAGCCCGAATGGCGCGCGTTCTGCTGGACGAACTCGCGGAGATGCCGCGCGAGCGGTTCAACCTGCCGATTTCCAGCCATCCGAAGATTCGGGCCATCGCCGACGCTCTGACAGCGGAGCCATCCGACCGCAGGACCTTGAGCGATTGGGCGAAGCAGATCGCGATGAGTGAAAGGTCGCTGGCGCGGCTGCTGATCCGCGAGACAGGACTGACGTTCGGACGCTGGCGACAGCAGCTCCACCTCGTCGTCGCCCTTCGGGAACTCGCGAGCGGCGAAGCGGTGCAGAACGTTGCGGCCGGACTTGGCTACGAGTCGGTCAACGCCTTCATCACCATGTTCAAGAAGGCGCTTGGAAGCACTCCCGCTCAATACTTCGCGCAACGTCACGCCCCCACGAAAGCGGGATCGAATGAGCAGAACCGTGTTTGACCAAACGCCGGTTCTACTCGGCCAGCACAGCCGCGGCTCTGGGATTTCGTCTGCGGACTACCCGCCGGTCGCGTAGTCGAACACCAGCTTGATATTCAGCGCGATGATGATCGCGGCGATCAGTGCGGCGGCAATCGACAGCCAGCGCGGCGCGACGAACTCGCCCATCTTGGCTCGGCTGGCGGTGAACATCACCAGCGGCACCACCGCGAACGGCAGTTGCAGGCTGAGTACCACCTGACTGAGGATCAGGAGCTGCCCGGTGCCCTTTTCGCCAGCGATGATGGTGACCACTACCGCCGGCACAATCGCGATCAGCCTCGTCACCATCCGGCGCAGCCACGGCTTGATCCGGAATTGGATGAAGCCTTCCATCACGATCTGGCCGGCCAGCGTGGCGGTGACGGTCGAATTCAGGCCGCAGGCGAGCAGCGCGATGCCGAACAGCGTCGGCGCCAGCGTCGAGCCGAGCAGCGGCGCCAGGAAGGCATGGGCCTGGTCGAGTTCGGCGACATCGGTCTGGCCGGCGTGGTGGAAGGTCGCCGCCGCCAGGATCAGGATCGAGGCGTTGATGGTCAGCGCGAAGGTCAGCGCGATCGTCGAGTCGATCGTGGCGAGCTTGATCGCCTCGTGCTTCTCGGCCGGGCTGTGGCCGAAACCGCGGGTCTGTACCAGGCCGGAGTGCAGATAGAGGTTGTGCGGCATCACCGTGGCGCCGAGGATGCCGAGCGCCAGATACAGCATGCCGGGCTCGGTCAGCACCCGCGTGGTCGGCGCGAAGCCGCGGATTACCGCTCCCCAGTCCGGATCGGCCATCGCGATCTGGATCGCGAAGCAGGCCGCGATCACGCCGAGCAGCGCCACCACGAAGGCTTCGATCCAGCGGAAGCCGAACGCCTGCAGCGCCAGCACCAGGAACACGTCGGCAGCGGTGATCAGCACGCCGAGTTCGAGCGGGATACCGAACAGCAGATTGAGTCCGATCGCAGTTCCGATCACCTCGGCGAGGTCGGTCGCGGTGATGGCGATCTCCGCCGACAGCCACAGCGGCCACGACACCCAGCGCGGATAGGCGTCGCGACAGGCCTGCGCGAGATCCCTGCCCGCACCGACGCCGAGCCGCGTGCACAATGACTGCAGCAACACCGCCATGATGTTGGAGATCAGCGCCACGGTCAGCAGCGCGTAGCCGTATTTGGAACCGCCGGCGAGCGAAGTCGCCCAGTTGCCGGGGTCCATGTAGCCGACTGCGACCAGGTAGCCGGGGCCGAGGAATGCAATCAGCTTGCGCCAGAACGGGCCTTTGGCGCGGGTCGGGATCGTCCCGAACATTCCGGCGAGCGATGGCTCGCCCGGCGAAAGACGCCACCCTTTGGTTCGTTTCGGTGCCGGCGCTGGTTCTGATGTCATCTGCGACGTTTTTGCATCCATCGCATCACAATGCAGACCGCCAAGCGCTCTCGCAAATCATTCACAGTTGCATGTAGGTGGCCAAGCACTGATGTCGGTCGAATTTGCGTCCAAAACCGCCTTCACGACGCGAGTCGCCAGAGACTTCCGTAATATCTGCCACAAAAGACGCCACTGGTCATTGATCGAGCTTCGGCCGGGCTCGGCCGGCAACGATTGGCATCACATTTTCCGGCTTCCGATTCGACCGGAAATGGCGCACAAGGCCGCCATGTCGAGCCAAGTACCAGAGCGAATGTCATTCGGCGGGTTTCTGCGTTGGGCCACGACCCCGCCGCAAGCCTACGCCATGTATTTCGTGTGCGTGGTGCTGGTCGGCGGCGTGTCGTTCTACATCGGCACCCTGAAGCCCAGGCACACACCGGGGTTGCCGCCCGCTCCCGCCGCCGTTGCGCCGCCCGGCAACTGACGCGGTTTCGCGCCGATCGGGCGGCAGGCTTGCGCGAAGACAACGCGTCAGGCCCTGCCGCCGCAGTTTCAATGGAGCTGCAGCTTCGGAACGATCGGCAGCACCGTCAGCAACAGGAACAACGGGATCAGTACGGCGCCGACCCGCAACGCATAGCCAAAGAACCCCGGCATTCTGATCCCGCGTTCGGTGGCGATGGCATACACCATGAAATTCGGTGCATTGCCGACATAGGTCAGCGCGCCCATGAAAACCGCCCCCATCGAGATCGCCGCCAGCGTTCCGGCGAGCGGCCCCATCAACTCGGCCGGCTGACCGCCCGCCAGTTCGAAGAACACCAGATAGGTCGGTGCGTTGTCGAGCACCGCCGACAACAGACCGGTGAACCAGAAATACGGCACCTCGCGCGGCGTGCCGTCGCTTCCCGACACCGCGTCGAGCACCGGCGCAAACAGGCCGGCCTTGCCGGCCTGCAGCATCGCAAGGACCGGGATGATCGCGACGAAGATCCCGGCAAACAGCTTGGCGACTTCGCGGATCGGCTCCCAGGTGAAGCCGTTGGCGGAGCGATGTTCGTCCGCGGTCCACCACAGCGACAGCAGCGCCAGCACGATCAGACCACCGTCACGGACCAGGTTCTCGAGTGCGACCCGCGTGCCGTAGACGTCGAACGCGATCCCCGACCGCCACTGCGCGCAGGCCAGAATCGTGCCGATGATGCCGGCGATCAGAACGAAATTGATGCTGCCGCGAAAGCCGACCGGCTGTTCGGCGGTTTCGGCTGGCGGATCGTGCCGGGCGTACCACAGGTCGAGCAGATAGAAGATCGTCAGCAGGATGCCGGCGACAATCAGCGTCTGCTGCCAAAGATGCTGCACCGGCCAGAAGAAATCGATTCCGCGCAGGAAGCCGACGAACAGCGGCGGATCGCCGAGCGGCGACAGCGCGCCACCGATATTGGCGACCAGGATGATGAAGAACACCATGACGTGGACATTGTGCCGCCGCCCGGCATTGGCGCGGATCAGCGGCCGAACCAGGATCATCGCCGCGCCGGTGGTGCCGATCAGGCTGGCGCATGCGGTGCCGACCGCCAGCAGGCCAGTGTTGAGCAGCGGCGTCGCCCGGATCGTCCCGGTGACCAGAATGCCGCCAGACACCGTGAACAGCGCGAACAACAGCACGATGAAGCTGAGATACTCGGCAAGGAGCGCGTGCACCAGCGACGCCAGCGCGATCTGCCAGCCGTATACGATCGCGATCGGCACCAGCGCGAGCATGGCCCATCCAGCAGCGATCTTGCCGTAATGCGCATGCCAGATTTTCGGGGCCAGCAGCGGGCCGAGTGCGATCGACAGCAGGATGCCGGCGAACGGGACACCCCATACCCCGCCGAGCGCGGCACCGTCGAGCTCCGCCGCCTGCGCCGGGCAAGGCGACAGCAACAGCAACAGCGGCAGCAGGAGACCACATCGGCCGGGGCGGCGTTCGAACATCGCGATCAGTGAGTGCAAATCGGGAGCGAGGCGAAGATCAGAATGCGGCCCCGCGTGCGACTGGCGCGCGGGGCAGTTCGACGCGACATCACCCGATGCCACGTCCAAATTTGTTGGACTTCGGGAAGCCCTTCGGCGGCAGCCGGCCGGCATCGGCGCGATTGCCGCGCCATTCGGCAAGCTCCTTCATGGTCGCACTGAACTCGCGGCCGGCAGAATCGCGCCAACCGAGGCCCTGCTTCGACGAGAAGGTGGCGACGTCGGACAGCCCGCCGTCCTTGTATTTCTGCAGCCGCACGCCGCGGCCGCGGGTCATCTCGGGCACCTGATCCAGCGGGAAGATCACCATCTTGCGGTTGTCGCCGATCACCGCGACGCTGTCGTCGCCCTCGCTGACCACGGTGAGCGCCCGCGCTTCGTTGGGAATATCGACGTTGAGGATCTGCTTGCCCTTGCGGGTCGAGCCGACGCACTCGTCCTCGTTCACGACGAAGCCCTGCCCGTCATGGCTGGCGATCAGGAATTTGCGGCCGCCGGTGTGGACGAACACGGTGACGATCGCCGCATCCTGCTCCATGTCGATGAACATCCGGATCGGCTCGCCGTGACCGCGGCCCCCGGGCAGTTTGGCGACGTCGAGCGCGTAGAACCGGCCGTTGGTGGCGAGCAGCAGCAGCTTCGAGGTGGTCTCGGCGAAGAACGACTGGCCGAGTTTGTCGTCCTGCTTGAAGTTCAGCCCCGACAGATCCTCGACATGGCCCTTCAGCGTGCGCACCCAGCCCTTGTCTGAGATCACCACGGTGACCGGCTCGCGCTCGACGAAGGCTTCCTCGATCGCCGCGAGATCGTGCTCCGGCGCGTCGGCAAATTCGGTGCGGCGCTTGCCGAGCGGCGTCTTCGGCCCGAACATCTCGCGGACTTTGCGGACCTGCTCGCCGACCTTGGCCCACTGTTCGGTCTCGGACTTTAGGACCGCGTTGATGCCCTTCAGCTCCGCGCGGAGGTTCTTGTCCTCTGTGCGGATCTCCATTTCCTCCAGCTTCCGCAAAGAGCGCAGCCGCATGTTGAGGATGGCTTCGGCCTGGATCTCGGTCAGGTTGAAGGTCTTCATCAACACCGGCTTGGGTTCGTCCTCAGTGCGGATGATCCTGATCACCTCGTCGATGTTCAGGTACGCGATCAGATAGCCGCCGAGCACTTCGAGCCGGTGCTCGATCTGCGTCTTGCGATGGTTGGAGCGGCGCAACAGCACGTCGCGCAGATGGTCGAGCCATTCGCGCAAGGCTTCGGCGAGGCCGACCACCTTTGGGATGCGACCCTTGATCAGAACGTTGAGGTTGAGCGAAATCCGGCTCTCCAGCTCGGTCAGCCGGAACAGCGACTCCATCATCAGCGCCGGATCGACGCTGCGCGACTTCGGCTCGATGACGATGCGGACGTCCTCGGCCGACTCGTCGCGGATGTCGCCGACCAGCGGCAGCTTCTTCTCGTTGAGCAGCTCGGCGATCTTCTCGATCAGCCGCGACTTCTGCACCAGCCACGGGATCTCGGTGACGACCACGCTCCAGGTGCCGCGCGCGCCCTCTTCCTGGGCCCACTTGGCGCGGGTGCGGAACGCGCCGCGCCCCGTGGTGTAGGCCTCGGCGATGCTCTCCTTGGAATCGATGATGATGCCGCCGGTCGGAAAGTCCGGTCCCTTGACGAAGCGCAGCAGCGCCCTCGACTTGGCGTCGGGCTTCTCGATCAGATGCAGCGCGGCGTCGCACAGCTCGGCGGCGTTGTGCGGCGGGATCGCGGTCGCCATGCCGACGGCAATGCCCTGGGCGCCGTTGGCGAGCAGGTTCGGGAAGCCGCCCGGCAGCACGACCGGCTCCTTGGCCTGACCGTCGTAGTTCGGCCGAAACGCGACGCCGTCCTCGTCGATGCCGTCGAGCAGCAGGCGCGCGACATCGGTCATCCGCGCTTCGGTGTAGCGGTAGGCCGCCGGGTTATCGCCGTCGATGTTGCCGAAATTGCCCTGGCCGTCGACCAGCGGATAGCGCGACGAGAAATCCTGCGCGAGGCGCACGAGCGCATCATAAATCGACTGGTCGCCGTGCGGATGGAACGAACCCATCACGTCGCCGACGATCTTGGCCGACTTCTTGAACGGCGTACCGGGGTCGAGCCGCAGCAACCGCATCCCGTACAGGATGCGGCGATGCACCGGCTTCAGTCCGTCGCGGGCGTCCGGCAGCGCCCGGTGCATGATGGTCGACAGCGCGTAGGCGAGATAGCGCTCTTCCAGCGCCTCGCGAAGCTGGACCTCGTGAATCTCGGCCGGCTCAGGCGGAATCAATCGTTTTCCCATGGCGTGGGGTTATCCCCTGACCGGGGACGGAGCAAGCGCCTGCGGGCTTTCCGGCCTTGCGGTTTCACCGGGAATCGCGGCGGCACCCGCGCCGGCCACCGCATCGAACCTGGCCCGGGCGCGTTCGATCTCGGGAAAGTGCTGTTCGGCCCAACCGACCAGAGCGGTGAGCGGACCGAGCACCGACTCGCCGGTCGCCGACAGCCGGTATTCGACGCTGGGCGGCTTGGTCGGAAACACCTGACGGGAGACCAGCCCGTCGCGCTCGAGATCGCGCAGCGTCTGGGTCAGCATCCGCCTCGAAATATCAGGAACATCCCGTAGCAGCGCGTTGAACCGCATCGGCTTTTCGGCCAGAGCGATCAACAATAGAGTGCTCCATTTGCTGCCCAGATGGTCGAGCACGTTGCGCACCGGGCAGCGCGCGGCATCGAACCCTTGCTCGCGCCAGGCGGCGTAGCGGTCGGTCAGCGTGGCGCGATGCGTCGCGACGGACAGGTTCTCTCCAGGTGACCTTGTCACGGAAAACTGCCTCCTTACGCGGTCGGCTGAAGGTCTCCAATATAGACCTACCCTCAATTAAAAACCACCAGGAGATCCTGATGTCCGCCTCCCGTTTCCTTGTCACCGGTGCCAGCGGCCAGCTCGGCCGCCTCGTCGTTGACGGCCTGCTGAAGTCGGTGCCGCCCGCCCAGATCGGCGTCCTGGTCCGCAGCGACAAGGCCGCGGCCGAGTTCGCCGCGCGTGGCCTGCACGTCCACCAGGGCGATTACAGCCGCCCCGAGACGCTGACGGCGGCGTTCGCCGGCGTCGACCGCGCGCTGCTGATCTCCTCCAGCGAGATCGGTCAGCGGACCGCTCAGCATCGCAACGCGATCGAAGCCGCCCGCGCCGCCGGGATGTCGCTGCTCGCCTACACCAGCCTGCTCCACGCCGACACCTCGCCGCTCGGCCTCGCCGAAGAGCATCGCCAGACCGAAGCGGCGCTAAAGACCTCCGGCGTGCCGCATGTCGTGCTGCGCAACGGCTGGTACAGCGAGAACTACGCAGCTTCCATTCCGGCGGCGCTGGCGCACGGCGCCCTGCTCGGCAGCGCCGGCAACGGCCGGATCGCCTCGGCGACGCGCGCCGATTACGCCGAGGCCGCGGTCCGCGTGCTGACTGCCGGGCAGCCGCAGGCTGGCCGGATCTATGAGCTCGCCGGCGACACCTCCTATACGCTCGCAGAGTTCGCCGCCGAGCTGTCGCGGCAATCCGGCAAAGCGGTCGCCTATCGCGACCTGCCGCAGCCCGAGTACCAGGCGGCCCTCGTCGCTGCCGGCCTGCCCGAACCGTTCGCCGCGCTACTGGCCGACTCCGACGCCGGCGCCGCCAAGGGCGCGTTGTTCGACGACAGCCGCACGCTGAACAGCCTGATCGGACGTCCGACCACGCCGCTCGCCGCGACGATCGCCGCCGCGCTGAGCGTGCCGCGCTGACCAAGCGCGCGGCAGCGATCGCCCGACTTGCTTCAGAGCCTGCCGGTCAAACCTCGAACCAGTTCGGATAAGGCGGCTCGCATCTCAGGCTTGAACTTCCGGCGCGGAGCTGCAAGCTGCCCGAGCACGGTTCCGACCAGCACGGAGACGAAAATTTCGGCGTGAAGCCGCGGCGTGCGCGATCCCGCCGCGGCGAGCGCCAGCTCAGCGCTGCGCTGCCAGGTCTGCTGCCACTCGGCAACGATCGGACGGTAGCGGTCGTCCCGCGCCGCGGCCAGGAACGCCTCGTAACAGGCGATGTGAATTTCCGCCTCGGCATCGAGTTCTTTAGCGTACCAGCCGACCAGAGCGTCGATCCAGGACTCGAGATCGAGCGCATCGCTTTGCAGCTTCAGCGCCAGCGCGCGCAGCCGCGCGACCTCGCGCATCAAGGCGAAATTCAGCGCGGCCTCGACCAGTAGATCACGCGTACCGAAACGATGGGTGATCGCACCCAGCGACATCCCGACCTCGGCCGCCACAGCCCGATGGGTGACGGCTTTGAGCCCGCTGCGCCCAATCAGGCGCAGCGTCGCCTCCATCACTTCGCGTTCGCGCTCGGTGGTGCCCGGCCCCATCTTATCCATCGGTTGACAGCCGCTCGCTTCTCAACAATCATCCAACAGAACAAATGTTCTGTTCTACCTTACATGCGTTCCATCATGGACGAAACACCATCCATTCGACGCCACGACTCGCAGTTTCCAGGAGGCCGAATGCCGACCTACCGCCTGCACTATTTTCCCGAATCCGGAAACAGCTACAAGCTCGCTTTGATGCTGACGCTGTGCGGCCAGAGATTCGAGCCGGTCTGGACCGATTTCGGCAGCGGCATCACCCGGACGCCGGAATGGCGTGCCCGCGTCAATGCGATGGGCGAGATCCCGGTGCTCGAAGAGGATGGCGCGCGGCTGACGCAGACGGCGCCGATCCTGCTGCAGCTCGCCGATCGTTACGGCCGGTTCGGCGGCGGCACTGCGGACGAAAAATTCGAGGTGCTGCGCTGGCTGTTCTGGGACAACCACAAGCTCAGCAGTTACGCCGCGACTTATCGGTTCGCGCGCACCTTCATGCCGTCGGCCAACAGCGACGTGCTGGCGTATTTCCGCAAGCGGATCGACGACTACCTGACGATCCTCGGCACGCATCTGCGCGACCACGCTTTCGCGGTCGGCGACAGCCCGACGATCGCCGACATCTCGATGATGGCCTAT
Source organism: Rhodopseudomonas sp. WA056 (assembly GCF_010906995.1). NCBI lineage: Bacteria > Pseudomonadati > Pseudomonadota > Alphaproteobacteria > Hyphomicrobiales > Nitrobacteraceae > Rhodopseudomonas > Rhodopseudomonas sp. WA056. The sequence continues at coordinate 22,974 of NZ_QPFS01000008.1, forward strand.
CTGTCGTTCCCGGACGACGAGACAGGCTTCGACCTTCCTGCCCGCCACCCGGAGGTGCAGGCTTGGCTCGGCCGGATCGCGGCGCTGCCGGGCTGGCGCTCGCCCTACGACCTGCTGCCCGGCCAGCGGCTGCGGCGCTACGTCTGAGCGGCGCCGCGTGCTCACGGGATCGCGACCTGCGCCAGCGCCCGCGTCACCGCATTGATGAACCCCGCACGGGCGTCGGAATGGCCCTGCCCGCGCGGCTCCAGCACGTTGCGCAGCAGGAACCGGCCGGTCAGTGCGAAGCCGTCGAACAGATCCTGACCGGACCAGCCGCTCTCGCTCGCCGCCTCGTCGTCGCGCAGGAACGGCGGCAGTCGCAGCAGCCGGTCGCGCCACGGCTCGCCCGCGATGCGCGACACCGCGCTGCCGGATTTCGGCGACACGTAGATCAGTTCGGTGGTGGCGCCGGTCGCGGCGCAGGCGGACAGGTCGAGCCCGAATCCAAGCTCGGCCAGAATGGCAAGCTCGAACCGGATCAGGTGGGCGGCGGCGATACCGAGATCGTCGAAATCATCCAGAGTGAGGATCAGCCGGTGATAGATCTCCTCGTGCGGATCGCGCTCCGGCAGCAGCCGCGCCAGCGACGCCAGATGAGTGACGCCGTACACTGCATGGGAGGATGCCAGTAGCGTCGCGGCGCGCATCTTGGTGGCTTCGAGCTGATAGTAGCCGAGATGTTCGTCGAGCCGCGCCCGCCACGACGCCAGGACACTGTTGCCGGGCTGCAGCAGCGGCCGCATCCGCGCCGACGCCGCGCCGCGGACCATGCCGAGATGGCGGCCGTGGCTGCGGGTCAGCAGTTCGACGATGGCGCCGGCCTCACCGTGCCGGCGCACTCCGAGAATGATGCCCTCGTCGCTCCAATCCATCAGCGGATCGTACAGGATTCAGCGCCGGCGCGCAGCCGCCCGGGCCATCGGGTCAGCCGTTGAACCAGCCGCGGGCGTCGCCGGTGAAGGACAGATACACGCCGGCCGCAGTCAGGCCGCAAGATACGATATCGATCCACAGTCCCGCCTCGAGGCCGCTGTCGCCGACGATCTGCGCCAGCGATACCACCGAGAACACAAGTGAAGCGGTCAGCACCGCCCGCGCCCAGTTCTTGCGGCCGTGGGCGGCGAGCCAGACCAGATAGGCCAGCAGCAAGATCAGGCCGGCCGCGATGGTGTTGGCAGCCGCGACCATTCCGGCCGACAGGCTCGACTCGAGCAGGCTGCGATCCTGGAACGCCACCGAGATGCAGTCGAGCATCAACGATGTCAGCAGCAGCACCTCGAACCAGTAGACGTTCCGCGGCAGGCCTGAGGTCGTACCGTTGGTCATTCCTTGGGAAACTCCAGGCCCATTTCGCGGTAGCGGTCCGGGTCGTTGCCCCAGTCCTCACGAACCTTGACGAACAGGAACAAGTGCACCGGCTGCTCCAGGATCGCGCCGATCTCCTTGCGCGCCTCGGCACCGATCGCCTTGATGGTGGCGCCGCCCTTGCCGAGCACGATTTTGCGCTGGCTCTCGCGCTCGACGAAGATCGTCTGCTCGATCTTCACCGAGCCGTCCTTGCGCTCGGTCCAGGTGTCGGTCTCCACCGTCGACTGATACGGTAATTCCTGATGCAGTTGCCGGAAGATCTTCTCACGGGTGATCTCGGCCGCCAGATGACGCAGCGGCGCATCCGACATCTGGTCTTCGGGATAGTGGAACGGCCCTTCGGGCACCTGCGCGGCGAGTGCCTTGCGCAGATCGTCGACACCATCGCCGGTCAGCGCCGACACCATGAAGGTTTGGTCGAATGCCAGCCGCTGATTGGCGGCCTGTGCCAGCGCCAGCAGTTTCTCGCGAGCGATCAGATCGATCTTGTTGAGCACCAGCAGCTTCGGTCGATCGACATTGGCGAGATTGGCCAGAATGTCCTCGGCCTGCTCATTGATGCCGGCACGGGCGTCGAGCAGCACGCAAACGAGGTCGGCGTCGTGCGCGCCGCTCCATGCGGTCTTGACCATCGCGCGGTCGAGCCGCCGCTTCGGCGCGAAGATGCCGGGCGTGTCGACAAGGATGATCTGCGAGGCGCCTTCGATCACGATGCCGCGGATCAGCGCGCGCGTGGTTTGCACCTTGCGCGACACGATGGTGACTTTCGAGCCGACCAGCGCGTTGACCAGGGTGGATTTGCCGACGTTCGGCGCGCCGATCAGCGCGACGAAGCCGCAGCGGGTCGCGGCTGGCGCCGCGTCTTCATGTTCAGCCATCATTGCCGCCTGCGCCGACGCCTTCGCGCGCCAGCATCGCCGAAGCCGCGACCTTCTCGGCCGCCCGCTTGCTGCCGCCGACGCCCTCGGCCGGCTCCAGACCCGGCAGAACAACGGCGACACGGAATTGGGGATCGTGATGCGGCCCGGTGCGCTCGACCTCGCGGTACACCGGGGTCGGCAGGCCACGGGCCTGCGCCCATTCCTGCAGCACGGTCTTGGGATCGCGCAGCGACCGCACCGGCTTGTGCATCCGCTCGGTCCAGTTACTTCGAACGAAGTTCGACGCCGCCTCGTAGCCGCCGTCGAGATAGACCGCGCCGATCACCGCCTCGCAGATATCGCCAAGCACCGACTTGCGCAGCTTGGCGCCGGCGCCGGCGCCGACGGTGCCGATCTTGATGCCCTCGGACAGATCGAGATGGCGGGCGACATCGGCGCAGGACTCTTTGCGCACCAGATCGGCGAGCCGTTTCGACAATTCGCCCTCGTCGGCGTCGGGAAACGCGCGATACAGCATGTCGGAAACGATCAGGCCGAGCACGTGGTCCCCGAGGAATTCCAGCCGCTGATAGCTGTCGGTGCGACGCGCCGATTTCAGCGCCGAGACATGGGTCAGCGCGGTGGTCAACAACGACGGGTCGGCGAAGCTGTGGCCGATCCGCTGCTCGATCGCCGCGGCGGTCGCCTTGGCTTTGGCCTTGCCGGTGCGGCGCTTCTTCGCGGCCGAGGACTCGGACGCAGGAAGCTCAGGCGGCTGCGGCTCGCCGGCCGGCTGCGGTCGGTCCACGCTGGTCGCGTCGTCGATCATCGAACGATGGTGAAGATGCGGCTCCAGCGCACCGCGGTCGGCCAGCGCCAGATCTGCCACGCGTGCTCGCCTTCGGCGATCGAGAAGAAGATCATCTGCGCGCGGCCGATGATGTTCTGGTACGGCACGTAGCCGACCGCCGACAGCACACGGCTGTCGGTGGAGTTGTCGCGATTGTCGCCCATCATGAAGAAGTTACCGGGCGGCACGGTGTAGACGTTGGTGTTGTCGTAGAATCCGTTGTCGACGCAATCCAGCGTCTCGTAGGAGACGCCGTTCGGCAGCGTCTCCTTCCAGCGCTTGACCCGCGCCGTGGCCTCCGAGCCGCACGGATCCTCGCCGACATAGTCCGCCAGCCGCTCGCGCTCGACCGGCTTGTCGTTGATGTAGAGCAGCCCTTCGCGCATCTGGATGCGGTCGCCCGGCAGGCCGATGACGCGCTTGATGTAGTCGGTGGAGTCGTCCTTCGGCAGGCGGAACACCACCACGTCGCCGCGGTTCGGATCCGAGCCGAAGATGCGCCCGGAGAACAACGGCGGCGACAACGGGATCGAATACCGGCTGTAGCCGTAGGAGTATTTGGACACGAACAAATAGTCGCCGACCAGCAGCGTCGCCTTCATCGATCCGGACGGAATATTGAAGGGCTGAAACAGGAAGGTGCGGATCACCAGCGCAATGATGAGGGCGTGAATGACGACGCGGATGGTCTCGCCGACGCCGCTCTCAGATTTGGTTCCGGATGTCACGCTCATCGCTTTCCCGATTCCCGTCGCGGGGAGCCGCACGGTGGACGACTGGTCTGGTGTGTGGAACGGGTCCAGCTTGCGGGCGAGAGCCGGACATGGCGACGGAGAGCGCCACGACCGGCGCTCATTCGCCGAGGACTCGCCCCCATTGGGGATTGTGCGCGGTTTTAGACTGTTGTCGCGACAGGCGCAATCAAACGTCGCGGCGAATCCCGCTAATGCTATGACGAATCAGCCGCTTTTTCTGCGTCACGGGGCCGCCGGGCCGCCCTCGCGCAGTCCCGCCGGGACCGCCGAGATCACCACGAAGGCCTGAGCCAGCGGCCATTCGTCGGTGATCGACAGGTCGATCCGCGACGTCATGCCCGCCGGCGTCAGTGCGTCGAGCCGGACCTTGGCACCCCCGGTCAGCACCATGGTCGGCCGTCCGCCGGGCAGATTGACCACCCCCATGTCGCGCCACCACACGCCCTGGCGTATCCCGGTACCAAGCGCCTTGGAGCAGGCTTCCTTGGCGGCGAACCGTTTGGCGTAGGTGGCTGCAACCAGTTCGGTCTTCTTGCTGCGGCGCCCCGCCCTCGCCCGCTCGGCCTCGGTGAACACCCGATCGAGAAAGCGGTCACCGTGCCGCTCCATGACCTTGGCGATCCTGGTGATGTCGATCAGGTCGGAGCCGATGCCGATGATCATGCGGCGATCGCCTTGGCGCGGCCGCGATCCATCGCCGCCCGCATCGCTCGGACGGTCTCGCCGAGACCGACGAACAGTGCCTCGCCGACCATATAGAAACCGATGTTCAATTCGGCGATCTGCGGCAGTTCCGAGATCGTCTCGGCGGTGGCGTAGTCGAGGCCGTGGCCGGCATGGACTTCGAGCCCGGCCGAACGCGCCAGCGCCGCCCCGGCGACGATCCGCTGCCATTCGGCATTCGCCGTTGCGGCGTCGCCGTCGTTGATCGCGTCGCACCAGGCGCCGGTGTGGATCTCGATCGCCGGCGCTTTCAGTTTCGCCGCCGTCTCGATCTGCGCCGGATCGGCGGCGATGAACAGCGAGGTGCGGATGCCGGCATCGGTGAAGCGCGCGATCGCCGGTGCCAGCGAAGTCTGCTGGCCGATCACGTCGAGCCCGCCCTCGGTGGTCAGTTCCTCGCGCCGCTCCGGCACCAGGCACACCGCATGCGGCTGCACCTGAAGCGCAATCCGGATCATGTCGTCGGTCGCCGCCATCTCGAAATTCAGCGGCTTCGAGATCTCCGCTTTCAGACGCTGCATGTCGGCGTCGCGGATGTGGCGGCGATCCTCCCGCAGATGCGCGGTGATGCCGTCCGCACCCGCCTCGATCGCGGCAAGCGCAGCGCGAAGCGGATCTGGATGGCGGCCGCCGCGCGCGTTCCGCAGCGTGGCGATGTGATCGATGTTGACCCCGAGACGCAGCGGAAGAGCTTTGGACATCTTGAGACTCGCAGCTTTCAATTCAATCGTCATTGCGAGGAGCGAAGCGACGAAGCGATCCAGCTTCGGATACTTGGCCCTTGATTGCTTCGCTTCCCTCGCAATGACGGGGATAGCATCTCGGCTCCACCTGAATCACGTCGAGCCTCAGCCGTTGACCCGCTCGACGTGAGCGACGACGTCCTTGGCGCGCAACTGAGCGATGATAGCGCTGAGATGCTTGAGGTCATAGACTTCGAGATCGATGGTGAGCTCGGTGAAATCCGGCGAGCGCCGGCTCATGTTGATGTTGTCGATGTTGCCGTCGTGTTCGGCGATCACACCGGCGATCTGCGCGAGACTGCCGGGTTCGTTGACGTTCTGTACGAACAGCCGAGCAGGAAAACGCTGCGGCGTGGTCTCGTCGATGTCCCACTTCACGTCCAGCCAGCGCTCCGGCTCTTCCTCGAATTCCTTCAAGGCCGGCGACTGGATCGGGTAGATCGTGATGCCCTCGCCCGGCGTCACGATGCCGACGATCCGATCGCCCGGCACCGCGCCGCCGTTCGGTGCGAACTTCACCGGCAGTCCGGAATGCAGCCCGCCGATCGGAATCACCGAGCCGACCTTGCCGGTCTCTGGCGACTTGGCGACCACCTTGTCGGACGCGTCCTTCTTGCCGCCGAAGCGCGCGATGCGCTCTTCCTTGTAGTCCGGATACATCGCGCGGGCGACGTCGGACGCCTTCATCTCGCCGCGACCGACCGAGGCCATCACGTCCTCGACCGAAGCCCGCGCCAGCCGAGGCAGCGCCCCCTTCAGCTTGTCGTCGGCGTAGTCGATCTTGGCGCGTGCGAACAAACGCTCGACGATCCGGCGGCCGAGGCCGGCATACTGATCGCGCATCGCCACGCGGGTCGCACGGCGGATTGCCGCCCGCGCCTTGCCGGTCACGGCCAGCGATTCCCACGCGGCCGGCGGCGCCGACTGCACCGGCGATGTCAGCACCTCGACCTCGTCGCCGTTCTGCAGCTCCGACGACAGCGGCGCGAATTTACCGTTGATCTTGCAGCCCACCGCGCTGTTGCCGACGTCGGTGTGTACCGCGTAGGCGAAGTCGACGACGTTGGCCTTGCGCGGCAGCGCGATCAGCTTGCCCTTCGGGGTGAAGCAGAACACCTGATCATGGAACAATTCGAGCTTGGTATGCTCGAGGAATTCCTCCGGGTTCGAGCTCTCCGACAGCATCTCGATGGTGTGGCGGAGCCAGGCGAACGCGTTGGACTCGCGATTGAGCAGCTCGGTCGGCGAGCCGACGCCGTCCTTGTAGAACGCGTGTGCGGCGATGCCGTATTCGGCGATCTGGTTCATCTCGCGGGTGCGGAACTGCAGCTCGACGCGCTGCTGACCGGGACCGATCACCGTGGTGTGCAGCGAGCGGTAGTCGTTCTGCTTCGGCGTCGAGATGTAGTCCTTGAAACGGCCGGGAACCATCGGCCAGGTGGTGTGCACGACCCCGAGCGCGCGATAGCACGACTCGACCTCGTCGAGCACGACGCGAAAGCCGTAGATGTCCGAGAGCTGTTCGAAGCCGACCGACTTGCGCTCCATCTTGGTCCAGATCGAAAACGGCCGCTTCCGACGGCCCGTGACCTCGGCGGCGATGCCGTGGCGAGCGAGGTTGGCGGAGAGTTGGGTTTCGATCTCGCCGATCAGATTGCGGTTGCGTTCCGCCAGCGCGTCGAGCCGCTGCATCACAACGGTGAAGGCTTCGGGATCGAGAGTACGGAACGACAGATCCTCGAGCTCTTCGCGCATCTCCTGCATGCCCATGCGGCCTGCAAGCGGCGCGTAGATGTCGAGGGTCTCCTCGGCGATGCGCTGACGCGACGCCGGCGGCACGAAATCCAGCGTGCGCATGTTGTGCAGCCGGTCGGCCAGCTTGATCAGCAACACCCGGACGTCGTCGGCGATCGCCAGCAGCAGCTTGCGCAGGTTTTCCGCCTGCTTGGCCTCGCGCGATACCAGTTCGAGCCGCTTCAGCTTGGTCAGGCCCTCGACCAGCGCGCCGATTTCCGGACCGAACATGGTGTCGATCTCGGTCCGGGTCGCCTCGGTGTCCTCGATCGTATCGTGCAACAACGCCGCCACGATGGTGGCATCGTCCAGCTTGAGGTTGGTCAGGATCGCGGCGACTTCGAGCGGGTGCGAGAAATACGGGTCGCCCGAGGCACGGGTCTGCTCGCCATGCGCCATCATCGCATAGACATAGGCCCGGTTGAGCAGATCCTCGTCGGTATTCGGATTGTAAGATCGTACCCGTTCCACCAGATCGTATTGCCGCATCATGCGGGCTCGGGATCTGGGTTTGGCGGCGGCAGCCGGCTCGGCGATCGCGGCAGCTCCGCCCGCCTGCTCCATCTGCTTCGGAGTCTGGCGTCCTGACGCCATTTCAACAACCTCTATTGCACCGCAACAAGAGCAATTCCTGTTGCGTCCGGCCCCTCGTCCATGCGTGGCGGGTCACACGAGTTGTGCCACGAAAGGAACCTGAACGGCCAGAAAAAACGCGATTTCGGCAGAGTTTAGGTCAAGGCAGCAATGCCGCACCGCATTCCTTTGAGCCGACCGCGAGTGTAGCGAAATGCAAAAAAACGACCCGGATCAGATCCGGGTCGTTTTGCAAAGCATCACGGAAATGTGCGAGATCGCAACCGATCGTTATTCGTCTTCCTCGGGCTGCTCTTCGGGCGGCGCCAAGCCTTCCAGACCCTTCAGCAGCTCCTCTTCGGTCATCCGCTCCATGGCGACCTCGGTGTCGTCGGCGTCGACACTGGCACCGGCGGAACCGATCAGCGGAACGGTATCCTGCTCCGGCTCGTCGACCTCGACGAACTTCTGCAGCGAGTGCACCAGCTCTTCCTTGAGATCTTCGGGGGAAATCGTCTGGTCGGCGATTTCGCGAAGCGAAACAACGGGATTCTTGTCGTTGTCGCGATCGATCGTCAGCGGCGAGCCGGACGAGATCATACGCGCGCGATGAGCCGCCAACAGCACGAGGTCGAACCGGTTGTCGACCTTGTCAATGCAATCTTCCACGGTGACGCGCGCCATGGCCAGTCGCTCCGTTCAATAGGACCAAAATCGGGGTTAGACCGCTACCTATAGGGCATAGACCGCTTTCGCAAGCAGCAATTTGTCATTTGGCCGATCACCGCCACTCTGATAATGCACCCATTGTTCGGGGACGGCCAATCATCGGCCGGCTCGGGCGAACACGAGCCCGACAACAAAAGGCTTCTTTTCAGAAAGAAAAGTATAGAGTACCGGCTGATGCTTCGTGCGGTTGAAGATGCGCCGGTTGCCAAGCGCGACGGCTATTCGTGCAAAAATTGACTTGAGCTGCGCAGCCATTTCCGTTGCGCCAAGAAGCTGACAACAGACACGTGAGAGATCTTGATGTCCACTTCCGCCAGTAACAAGATTGCGCTGTTTATCGACGGTGCCAACCTTTACGCAACCGCAAAGACCCTCGGCTTCGACATCGACTACAAGCGGCTGCTGAAGGAGTTTCAAGGCCGCGGCAATTTGGTCCGCGCATTTTACTACACCGCGATCATCGAAGATCAGGAATACTCGTCGATCCGCCCGCTGATCGACTGGCTGGACTACAACGGCTACACCGTCGTCACCAAGGCGACCAAGGAGTTCATCGACGCTTCCGGCCGCCGCAAGGTCAAGGGCAACATGGACATCGAGCTTGCGGTCGATGCCATGGAACTGGCCGAGCACATCGACCAGATGGTGCTGTTCTCGGGCGACGGCGACTTCCGCTCGCTGGTCGAGGCCGTTCAGCGCCGCGGCGTTCGCGTCACCGTGATCTCGACGATCTCCAGCCAGCCGCCGATGATCGCCGACGAACTCCGCCGCCAGGCCGACATCTTCACCGATCTGGTGGAGCTGCAATCCAAGATCGGCCGCGACCCGGCTGACCGTCCGCCGCCGCGCGAACCCCGCGAGCCGCGTCACCACGCGCCGCAATTCCTGCAGCGGTCCACTGCTCTGGCGTCGCGTGCCGGCGCCGACGACTTCGAAGACTGAGACTGAGACCATGACGACGTTGGCGCGGGGCTCCGGGCCCCGCGTCCCGACCTCCCTCACCGACCCCGATCGCGATTGTCCGTTCTGCCCGCGCCTGGCTGAATTCCGCAGCGAGGCGCGCGCGCGCAAGCCGGGCTGGTTCAACGCGCCCGTACTCTCGTTCGGCGACACTGACGCGTCGCTGCTGATTGTCGGACTTGCGCCCGGGCTGCAAGGCGCCAACCGCACCGGCCGGCCGTTCACCGGCGACTACGCCGGCGACCTGCTCTACGCCACGCTGATCGAATACGGCTTCGCCAGCGGCCAGTATCAGGCGCGGCCGGACGACGGCCTGCGGCTGGTCGGTTGCCGGATCAGCAACGCGGTGCGCTGCGTCCCGCCGCAGAACAAGCCGCTGCCAGTCGAGATCAACACCTGCCGCCGTTTTCTGATCGCGACGATCGACGCCATGCCGAAGCTGCGCGCGATCGTCCTGCTCGGTCGGATCGCGCACGATTCAACGCTGAAGGCGCTCGGCCTGCGCGCCGCCCAGGCGCCGTTCGGCCACGGCGCCGTGCACGAGGCCGGCAGGCTGCGCCTTTACGACAGCTACCACTGCTCGCGCTACAACACCAACACCGGCGTGCTGACGCCGAAGATGTTTCGCGACGTGTTCGCGCGGGTCCGGGCTGATCTCGACGCGTAGTCGGATCAGAAAGAATTGTCATTGCGAGGAGCGAAGCGAAGCAATGACGGGGATGGCGATCCGCGACTGCTAACTAGCGCCGATTGGCCTTCAGCCATTCCAGCACGTCGGCGGCGTTCCGATCCGGCGGAAACACCGGATAGAACACATGGCTGATCCGGCCGTCGTCGATGATCAGCGCCATCCGCTTGATCAGCGTCATGCCTGCGACCTGCATGGTCGGCAGATTCAGGGCGCGCGTCAGTTCCAGAGCCTCGTCGGAGAGCACGGCGAAAGGCAGATGCAGCCGGCTCGCCATCTCTGCCTGATACGTGGTGGACTGCGTCGACAAGCCGAACACCTGGTCGGCTCCAGCCGCCTTGAGTTCGGCGAACAGGTCGCGAAACGCGCAAGTCTGCGGTGTGCAGCCGCGCGCGCCGGGGATCATGTCCCAGTCGTCGACCGGGGCGATCTTGCCGGGCTCGCCGGTCCGGGGATAGGCGAACACCACGGTGCGTCCCGTCAAAGCCGCCAGCGTCACGCTGCCACCGTCGGTAGCTCGCAAAGCCATCGGCGGAACCGCTGTGCCGGGCAGATGCGCGGCGCCGCCGTCGTCGACCGGCGCCGGAATTGCGCTCCAATCGACGTCCATGATGTTGGGCTGGTTGGCCATCCGTTTCTCCGGTTCGACCGCCCGCTCAGCCACGTGCGCGCAGCAGACGGCCCTTCTCCCGATTCCAGTCGCGCTTCTTTTCGGTCTCGCGCTTGTCGTGCAGCTTCTTGCCCTTGGCGAGCGCGAGCTGCAATTTGGCACGGCCGCGCTCGTTGAAATACAGCTTGAGCGGGATCAGCGTCATGCCCTCACGCTCGACCGCACCGATCAGCTTGTTGATCTGCTTGCGATGCAGCAGCAGTTTGCGCGGCCGCTTGGGCTCGTGGTTGAAGCGGTTGGCCTGCAGATACTCGGGAATGTTGGCGTTGATCAGCCAGATCTCGCTGCCGCGGGCGTCCGCATAGGACTCCGCGATCGTGGTCTTGCCGTTGCGGATCGACTTGACCTCGGTGCCGGTGAGCGCGATCCCGGCCTCGATGGTGTCGTCGATCGCGTAGTTGAACCGCGCCTTGCGGTTCTCCGCGACCACTTTGATCGCGCGTTCGTTCTTCTCGGCCATTGGTGGCGATTCCTGTCGGCGCGATCCCCATCGCCGCCTATGGCGACGGGCCGGCGACCTTTTTCCACAGATCCCTGATCTCGGTCAGCAGCTCTTCCTGCCGGGTCGGAGTCGGTGGTGGCGCTTTGGTCTCCTCGGCCCGCTGTTTCAACTTGTTCAGCGACCGGATCACTGCGAAAAGCACCGCCGCGATGATCAGGAAGTTCAGCGTCACCGTGAGGAAATTGCCCCAGGCGAGCACGGCGCCCTGCTTCCTGGCCTCGACCAGCGTATTAGCGGTGACCGTCTGCGACAGCGGCGTGAAGTAGTTCGAAAAATCCAGTCCGCCGGTGACCGCGCCGATGATCGGCATGATCACGTCGCCGACCAGCGAGGTGACGATCCCGCCGAACGCCGCACCGATGATGACGCCGACCGCGAGGTCGACGACGTTACCCTTCATCGCGAAATCGCGAAACTCCTTGAGAAGCCGCGAGCCCTTCTGCTCGAGGTCGCGAACGGAGTCGGTGCTGGTCATGCGCTCCCTGTCAGTTGATCACTCCTGCGTGCACCATCGCCGCACGGATCGCCTTGCCGGTCGGTTCGGTCACCGTCATCAGCGGCAGCCGGACTTCTTCCTGAATGCGGCCGAGCAGCGTCAGGCCGTGCTTGGCGCCGGCGACGCCCGGCTCCTTGAACACCGCGTCGTGCAGCGGCACCAGGCGGTCCTGAATCTTCAGCGCGCCTGGATAGTCGCCGGCGAACACCGCGCCCATCAAATCCGAACACAGCTTCGGGGCGATGTTCGACACCACCGAGATGCAGCCGTGACCGCCGGCCGCCATATAGGCCAGCGCCGTCATATCCTCACCCGAGAGCTGAATGAAATCGGGGCCCATCGCGTGGCGCTGCTGCGACACCCGGCCGAGATTGGCGGTCGCATCCTTGACGCCGACGATGTTGTCGAGCTCGTACAGCCGGCTCATGGTGTCGACCGACATGTCGACGACCGAGCGCGGCGGAATGTTGTAGATGATGATCGGAATTCCGATCGCGTCGTTCACCGCCTTGAAGTGCTGATACATGCCTTCCTGAGTCGGCTTGTTGTAGTACGGCGTCACCACCAGCACCGCATCGGCGCCGGCCTTCTCGGCGTGGCGGGCCAGTTCGACGGCTTCGCGGGTCGAGTTGGACCCGGCGCCGGCGATCACCGGCACCCGGCCCTTGGCCTCTTCGATGCACCACTCGACCACCTTGTGGTGTTCCTCGTGGCTCAGCGTCGGGCTCTCGCCGGTGGTTCCGACCGGCACCAGGCCGTGGGTGCCCTGCTCGATCTGCCAGTTCACCAGGCTGCGAAACGCCTGCTCGTCGAGCGCGCCATTTTTGAACGGCGTGACCAAGGCGGTGAACGACCCCCGAAATTTCGTCTTGGCTGCCATCATGTTCTCCTCAACGCCCGCGACCTTGCAACGAAGCGCCCTTCATACCGAGTCCCCACCCGACGGGAAAGGGTTCCATCGGCGGAGAAACCGGCGGTTTTGAGGATTCTGATCGGCGGCGGCCGCGGATCTCAGGCGGACGGCGCGACGGCGTAATCGTCGTCGGAAACCTGCTCCATCCAGGTGGCGAAACTGCCGTCAAGCGCCTCCTGCATTGCGATGTGGGTCATGCCGTTGGTCGGTGAGGCGCCGTGCCAGTGTTTCTCGCCGGGCGGAATCCACACCACGTCGCCGGCGCGGATCTCACGCACCGGGCCGCCTTCGGTCTGAATCCGCCCCACTCCGGTCACCACATACAGCGTCTGGCCGAGCGGATGGGTGTGCCAGGCGGTGCGGGCGCCGGGCTCGAACGCCACCCGGGTTGCGGCCAGCCGCGCCGGCGCCGGTGCGGCGACGATCGGGTCCTGCCACACCGTGCCGGTGAAATAGTCCCTGGGCGCCCGCTGGGTCGGGCGCGAGCCGGCCGCGAAGATGTCCATCGCCAACGCTCCTCAGGTCTTGTCGGCCTTCTCCTTGAACGCCGCATAGCGCGCCTTGGTTTCCGCGTTCATCGGATACAGGCCGGGCAGCACCGCGCCGTTATTGACCTCCTCGACGATCCAGCCTTCCATCCGCTCCTGCTCCGGCCCTTCGGCGAGCACGTGGTCGAGCAGCGCCTGAGGGATCAGCACCGCGCCGTCTTGATCGGCGACGATGATGTCCTTCGGGAACACCGCGACGCCGCCGCAGCCGATCGGCTGGTCCCAGCCGACGAAGGTCAGGCCGGCGACCGACGGCGGTGCCGCCGCGCCGTCGCACCACACCGGCAGTCCGGTGCCGAGCACACCCTCGAGGTCGCGCACCACGCCGTCGGTGATCAGCGCCTTGATGCCGCGCTTGACCATGCGGGCGCACAGGATGTCGCCGAAGATGCCGGCGTCCTTGATGCCCATGGCGTCGACCACGGCGATACAGCCTTCCGGCATCGCCTCGATCGCGGCACGGGTCGAGATCGGCGAAGCCCAGGACTCCGGCGTCGCCAGATCCTCGCGCGCCGGCACGAAGCGAAGTGTGAACGCCTCGCCGACCAGCCGCGTCGCGCCCGGCCGCAGCGGCCGCGCGCCGCGCAGCCAGACGTTGCGGAGCCCCTTCTTCAGCAGCACCGTGGTGATGGTCGCGGTCGAAACGCGCGACAGGATGTCGACGGCTTCCGGGGTCAGAGACATGAAGGGAGAGCTCCAGTGATTGTCGGCGCATCTTGCGGGCCGCGACTGCCGCGTCAAGACGCAACCCTGCGATCGACAGCCCAGTGCGGCGCATGGCGATCATCGCATTTTATCACCTCTGCCGGGATCGACTTATCGGCAGCGCGATCGTCGCGAAGTGATTTTCACCGCGCCGGAAAACGCGCTATCGGAGCCGGTAGCTTTGTGAGATCGTTACCGGATGACCACCCCGCCTCCACGACTGCTGCCGAGCGGTGATACCGCAATCACCGTCGAGTTCGGCCGCGACATCAGCGACGAATCCAACCGCCGCGTGCTCGCGCTCGATCGCAGGCTGAAGCAGAGTCCGGTCGCTGGTATCGTCGAAACCGTGCCGACCTATCGATCGCTGCTGGTGCATTACGATCCTGAGACGGTCGGCTTCGGCGCGCTGTCCGATCAACTCGTCTCGCTGGCGCAAGCGCCCGACGACGACGCGACGATCGCCAGACGGCGCTGGCGGATTCCGGTGTGCTATGGCGGCGAACACGGTATCGATCTGGAGGATGCCGCGCGTGCGCTCAACATCACGCCCGACGCGCTGGTGGCGCGCCATGCCGCCGGTGATTATCGCGTCGCCATGATCGGCTTCACGCCGGGCTGGTCGTATCTGTCGGGCCTCGATCCGGCGCTGGCGATGCCTCGGCGGCAGGCGCCGCGGCTGCACACCCCGGCCGGCACGATCTCGGTCGGCGGCATCCAGGCCGGAATCCAGTGCCTTGCCGGACCGAGCGGATGGCACCTGCTCGGCCGCACGCCGGTGCGAACCTATCAGTTGCATCGCGAGCCGATCTTTCTGCTTGAGCCCGGCGATGCGATCAGCTTCGCGCAGATCGACGCCAAGGAATTCGCCGAGCGCGAAGATGCGGCCTCTCACGGCGAAATCGTCGCGGACCTGCTGAGCGCATGACGAGCCTTGTGATCGACAGCGTCGGCCCGGCCACCTCGGTGCAGGACGGCGGCCGCCACGGCACGCAGCGTTACGGCCTGCCGCCCAGCGGCGCGATGGACCGGCTGTCGCTTGCCGCCGCCAATGTACTGGTCGGCAACAGCGCGTTCGCAGCGGCGATCGAACTCGGCCCGCTCGGCTCGAAACTGAGTGTCCGGGACGGCGCGGTGCGGCTGGCGCTGACCGGCGCCGAGCGCCCCGCCGCGATCGATGGGGCGCCGCTCGCGTTCAACGAGTCTTTCACGCTCACCGACGGCCAGATCCTCACCGTAGGCGTCGCCCGCGGCGGCGTATTCAGCTATCTGGGAATTGAAGGCGGCGTCCGCGGCGAGCCGATGTTCGGCAGTCTCGCCGTCAACGCGCGCGCCGGTCTCGGCAGCCCCTACCCGCGGCCGTTGCAGGCCGGCGACACGATCGAGGTCAAATCCGCGGCGCCGGCCGTCGAACGCCACCTCGACCTGCCCGAGCAACAAGACGCGCCGATCCGGGTCGTGCTCGGTCCGCAGAACGATGAGTTCGGCGATGCGGTGGAGACGTTGCTCTCCGGCGCTTGGACGGTCTCGGCGACCAGCGACCGGATGGGCTATCGGCTCGATGGTCCGCAGATCTCGCATCTGCACGGCCACAACATCGTCTCGGACGGCACGGTCGACGGCAGCATTCAGGTGCCCGGCTCCGGCCAGCCGATCGTGCTGATGCCCGATCGCGGCACCAGCGGCGGCTATCCGAAAATCGCCACGGTGATCTCGGCCGATCTCGGCCGGCTGGCGCAGCGCCAGCCCGGGCGGCCGTTCCGCTTTGGGGCGGTCAGCGTCGAAGACGCGCAGGGCGCCTACCGCGCCATGGCCAGGCTGATCCGCTCGCTGCCCGACCGGCTGCGCGACGCACAGCATGCCACCATCGACCTCGACGCGCTGCTCACCGCCAACGTCGCCGGCACCGCGATCGACGCGCTGACGGCGGAGTAATCGAATCCGACGACGGGACCAATCGGGATGAAGATCGATCTGAACTGCGACCTCGGCGAAGGCTTTGGCGTCTGGCAGATGGGTGACGACGCGGCGATGATGCAGATCGCCACCAGCGTCAACATCGCCTGCGGCTTCCACGCCGGCGATCCGGACATCATGCACGCGACAGTGACGCTGGCGAAGCAGAACGGCGTCGCGATCGGCGCGCATCCGGGCTTCCGCGACCTGCACGGCTTCGGCCGCCGCCCGGTGCCGGGGATCACCGCGGCCGAGATCGAAAACCTCGTCGCCTATCAGATCGGCGCGCTGCAGGCGGTCGCCACCCTTGCCGGCCACAAGGTCACCCACGTCAAGGCACACGGCGCGCTGTCCAACGTCGCCTGCGAAGACGACATGACCGCGCGCGCGATCGCATCGGCAATCAAGGCAGTCGATCGGTCGCTGGTGTTCGTCGTGCTGGCGAATTCGAAGCTGATGCTGGCGGGCGAAGCCGCCGGCCTGCCGCTGGCGCACGAAGTGTTTGCCGATCGGGCCTATGAGGACGACGGCAATCTGGTGTCGCGCAAGAAGCCCGGCGCGGTGCTGCACGACCCCGATGAGATTGCCGAACGCGTGCTGCGGATGGCGCAGGACGGCGCCGTCGTCTCCGTCACGGGTAAGGTGATCAAGATGCGCACCGACACGGTGTGCATCCATGGCGATACCAAAGGCGCGGTCGAGATCGCGCGCGGGGTGCGCCGGAAGCTCGAAGCGAGCGGCATCGCCGTCGCGCCGTTTGCCGGAGCCTGACGCCCGCGATCCGCGCTACGTCCCGATCAGCGTCAGCAGCTCGGCGGTCAGCGCGCCATCGACGCTCCATTCGTTCAAAATGGAGAAGTGGTGATGCCGCGGCAGAATGCGCAGAGCGACCGGCGATCCTGCCCGCGCGGCGACGTTGGCATAGTCCAGCGATTGCCGCTGCAGTTCGGGCAGTTCGTCGCCGCCGACCAGCAGCGATTGCGGCGCCATGCCGAGACGTGTGCGCCGGATCGGACTGAGGATCTCGACTTCCTGCCGATCCAGCCGCAACGCCTCATCGAGATAGCACAGCGCAATCGGCTCGAGATCGAAGATGCCGCTGATGCATACCGCGCCCCGGACCGCTGCATGCGCGCTCGCCACCGAGGCGAGGTGTCCGCCGGCGGACCAGCCGCTCACCACCAGCTTGCGCCGGTCGAAGCTAAATCGCTCGGTGTCGGCAGCCAGTACATCGAGCGCCAGATCGACCTCGGCGACGATGTCCGACAACCGCGCCGCCGGCGCCAGCGTGTAGCCGACCACGGCGACGTCGATGCCGTGGGCGTTCGGTCCATCGGCCACGAAGGAGAACATCTCCTTGGAATTGCGTTGCCAATAGCCCCCATGCAGGAACACCAGTAGCGGCGCGCCCGCTTCACCGGAGCCAAAATAGTCCAGCGAGGTCCGCTCGCGATCCGCATAGGCGATATCGAGCCGCGCTCCCGCCCCCGCGCGGCGCGTGTCGCTGCGGTCGCGCCAGCGATCCAGCCATTGCGGGCTGTCGACCACCGCGGCGCTGTTGTTGTAGGCGGCGTCGAGCGCGGTGCGATCCATCCCGCGATAGATCGATCGCGAAGCGTGGGAAGTTGAAACGGTCACTCAGGAATCCGCCGTCGCTGCAACCTTGCGGCCGGCGCCGACATGGCTGGTGAGTTGCTGCGTGATGCTGCGCCGAAGCGTATTGAACTCCACCGAGGCGACATCGCGCGGGCGAGCCAGCTCGATCGCAACATCTCGATCGATCCGGCCCGGCGACGAGCTCATCACCACGACACGGTCGGCGAGCAGCACCGCCTCCTCGACCGAATGGGTGACGAAGATCACCGTCAGCTTGGTGGTCCGCCAGATCTCGATCAGCTCTTCCTGCAGCGCCGCGCGGGTCAGCGCGTCGAGCGCACCGAACGGTTCGTCCATCAACAGAATGTCGGCGTCGTTGGCGAGCACCCGGGCGATCGCGACGCGCTGCTTCATGCCGCCGGACAGTTGGTGCGGATAGCGGTCGGCGAATGCCGTGAGCCCGACCATCGCCATGAACCGCTCGGTGAGCTTGTCGACCTCCTGCGCCGCGACCCGGCGATGGCTCGGGCCGAACCCGATGTTTTGCCGTACCGTCAGCCAGGGAAACAGCGCGTAGTCCTGAAACACCATGCCGCGGTCCGGGCCGGGACCGCGCACCTCGCAACCGTACACGCCGACCGAGCCCTGCGTCGCCGTCTCGAAGCCGGCGATGATCCGCAGCAGGGTCGACTTGCCGCAGCCCGAAGCGCCGAGCAGACAGATGAACTCGCCCTTGCGCACCGTCAGATCGACACTGCGCAGCGCCTCCACCGGCCCGTTGGACGCGTGATAGATCTTGTTCAGCCCGCTCACCTCCAGGATCACCGGCGGGGCGTCACGATTGGTGGTTTGATCAAGCATGGTGCTGCGGACTCCAGCGCAGGAAGTAGTTGCTGAGCATCACCAGGATGCGATCCGACAGGAATCCGGTGATGCCGATGATGATCATGCCGGTGATGACGAGATCGGTGCGCGACAGCGTGCGGCCGTCCATGATCACGGCGCCGAGACCTTCCGGAACGCCGGTCATCTCGCCGACCACGATCAGGATCCAGGCGAACGACGCGCCGAGCCGCAGACCGTTGAAGATGCTCGGCAACGCCGCCGGCAGCACGACGGATCTGAACAGTTGCGGCCCGTTGCAGCCGAGCATCCCGGCGGCCTCGAACAGCCGGACATCGACCGACTTCACCCCGAACACGGTATTGAGCAGGATCGGATAGAACGCGCCGAGGAAGACCAGGAACACGGCCGACTTCGGCCCAAGGCCGAAGAAGATCATCGACAGCGGCAGCCAGGCAGTGACCGGGATCGGCCGCAGCAGTGCGAGCGTCGGATCGAGCAACGCGCGCAAAAGCGGAATCCGTCCGATCATCAACCCAAGCGGAATTCCGATCAGCGCAGCCAGAAAGAAGCCGCCATACACCCGCTGTACCGATTTCCAGAAGTGGATCGGCAGGCTGGCGCTGTAGGCGTCGTCGTAGATTCCGCCGAAGGCGAAATCCCACATCATCGTCGCGACGCCGGATGGCGGCGGAACCAGCCGCGTCCCGGTCCAGCGCACCATCAAGTCCCACGCCAGCAGCAGGCCGAGCGGCACGATCAGCGCGAGGGCTGTGGCGCGTAGCCTGGCTGCGAGCTTGCCGGGGGGACGACTTCCGCCGCGCGCAGGTGCGGCGGAAGTCCTGGTCATCGAGGGAGCGCCCATGGCGGACGAGGTGACCGTGCTTTGCAGGCTCATCAGTTGCTCACGACGCCGAAATCGCCTTGATGAAGCTTGCGTCGATGAAGGTCTTGTAGTCGGGCAATTGCCGGATCTGCTTCTTGTCGAGCATCTGGGCGCCGTAATACTGCGCCTGCTTCAGGAACTGATCGTCGATGTTCCAGGTCAGCTCGACGTTCGGTGCCGCCTGCTCGATCGAGGCTTTCTGCTGGCCGAGCTTCTGCATCGCCATCTCGACGAACGCGTCGCGGTTGCTCATCGCGTATTCGCTGGCCTTGCGGTGCACCTTGAGCAGCGTGCGGATCAGTTCGGGATCCTTCTCGATCAGTTCGCGCCGGGTGCTCAGCACCATGTTCAGCGAACCGGTCGGCGTCGAATACGGATATTCGACGATCTTGCCGACGCCGCTGGCGAGGCTGATGCCGGCCGCCGGCTCGGCGCCCACATAGGCGTCGATGTCGCCGCGCGCGAGCGCCGGGGCCATGTCGCTGAACGAGACGCGGACCGATTGGATGTCCTTGATCGTCATGCCTTCGGCGGCCAGCCGGTCGAGGATCACCACCTCCTGGGTCGAGCCCGGCCAGATCGCGACCTTCTTGCCCTTCAGATCCTTGATGCTGGCGATGCCGGAATCCTTGCCGGCGACGACCGCCATGCCACGGTTGCAGGCGGCACCGACCACCACCACCGGCTCGCCATTGGCGCCGCCGAGCGTCGCCGCCGCGAGGCCGAAGATGCCGAAATCGACCGATCCCGTCGCCACGGCGTTCTTGCCGTCGGTCGGACTCTCGAACGGCACCACCACGACCTTGACGCCCGCCGGCACGAACTTCTCGTAGAAATACGGTGTGATGCCGTGAATGAGCTTCAAGGTTCCGACCTTGATGACGCGATCCTCCGCAAGCGCCGTCAGGCTGGTGGCGGCAAGTGCGGTCGCGGTCACCGCGAGGCGGATGAAGTGGCGTCTGGTGGTGTTGTGCATGGCTTCCTCGCTGCTGATCCCGGCAAGCCACTGTAGGTGCGACGCAACAACATCAGAAATTTATTGTTTATATCGGTTTTATAAGCTGGCTTAATAGAACGATGCTCGCACCGCTCGACCTCCGCCTGCTGCAGACCTTCATCGTGCTGGTTCAGACCGGCAGTTTTTCCGAAACGTCGCGGCGATTGGGCCGGACTCAGCCGGCCGTCAGCCTGCAGCTCAACCGGCTCGAGGAAGCAACCGGGGCTCCACTGTTCACCAAGGTCGGGCGCAGGCTGGTGCTGACAAATCACGGTGAGCTGGTGCTCGGCTATGCGCGCACCATCATGGGCCTGCAGGACGAACTACGCGCCCGCCTCGCTGCGCCGAAGCTCGACGGCGCGGTCGTTCTCGGAATGCCCGATCTGTATGCCGCCTATCTGCTACCCGGCATCCTGTCGGATTTTCGCAGCGCCTATCCCAACGTCGATGTCGAGCTGAAATGCGCGCTGTCCAGCAAGCTGATGGCTTCGGTCGAGAAAGCCGAAATCGACTTGGCGATCGTCACCGGGATGCCCGCGTTCAAGGTCGGAGAGCTGGTCGCGCAGGAGGAGCTGGTCTGGGTGACGTCGGAGCGTGGCTCGGTCCACCTCGAAAATCCGGTGCCGCTGGCGATGCTGCCGCCAGGCAACATCTTTCGCGATTTCGGGCTCGCCGCGCTGGAAAGCATCGGCCGGATCTGGCGGCTGAGCTGCATCAGCGAGAGCATCAGCGGCATTCAGGCCGCCGTGTTCGCCGGCATCGCCGTCAGCGTGGTCGGCAAGAGTTCGGTGCTTCCGGGGATGCGGGTGCTCGGCCGCGGCGACACCTTCCCGGCCTTGCCCAAGGTCGATCTGGTGCTGTACCGCTCGGCGCGGAGTGCCAATCCTGCGGCAGAGGCGCTCGCCAGCGTGATCGTCCGGCATTTCGCGAATTCAGCGATCGCTCCCGCGGCGCGTTTCGTGCGAACCCAGGCCGGCAGTGGCTCGCACGACTAACTATCTGGACGCCGTTCAGGACAGTCGCAGATGCGGCGCCGCGATCACGATCGCGCCGATCAACCCGAGGGCTGCGCCGAGCATCAGGACGTGAATATCGATCGCGAACGACGACCACGACCGAAGCCGCTGTGGTGTCGTCGCCGAGTGCAGATGAGCCTGGTGTCGCACGGTCCGTTCTCCTGGTTCCGAGGAACAAGAAAGGCCTGACCGCCTCCGCCGCAAGACGGCCGCCGAAATAACAAAGGCGGCGCTGTCCGGGTCCGGGAACCGGCAAAATTCGTCTCTTCCGGAACCCCGCCGAAGGGCAATCTTCTCGCCGGTTCGGTTCCGAGCCGCCTTGTCAGCGCCGCCGATCCGGTTTAGCTCCTCTCGCACCCCAATCCAGGCAGTTCGACCATGCAGCAGGCCGCCGCGCCCAAGATCAGCTTTGTTTCGCTCGGATGCCCCAAGGCCCTGGTCGATTCCGAGCGCATCATCACCCGGTTGCGCGCCGAGGGTTACGAGCTGGCGCGCAAGCACGACGGCGCCGACCTCGTCATCGTCAACACCTGCGGCTTCCTCGACAGCGCCAAGCAGGAATCGCTGGCCGCAATCGGCGAAGCGATGGCGGCGAACGGCAAGGTGATCGTCACCGGCTGCATGGGCGCCGAGCCGGAGCAGATCGAAGCCGCCTATCCCGGCGTGCTGTCGATCACCGGTCCGCAGCAATATGAAAGCGTGCTGGACGCCGTGCATCGCGCCCGGCCGGCGCTGCACAACCCGCACCTCGATCTGGTGCCGCCGCAGGGCGTGCGTCTGACGCCGCGGCACTACGCTTACTTGAAGATCTCCGAGGGCTGCAACAATCGCTGCAGCTTCTGCATCATCCCGAAGCTGCGTGGCGATCTGGTATCACGCCCGGCCGGCGACGTGCTACGCGAAGCCGAGAAGCTGGTCGCCGCCGGCGTCAAGGAGCTGCTGGTAATCTCGCAGGACACTTCGGCTTACGGCGTCGACGTCAAGTACGCCGAGAGCCCGTGGAAGGATCGTGCCGTCCGCGCCAAATTCCTCGATCTGGCCAGCGAGCTCGCCGAACTCGGTGCCTGGGTGCGGCTGCACTACGTCTATCCGTATCCGCATGTCGACGAGGTGATCGGCTTGATGGCGGACGGCAAGGTGCTGCCCTATCTCGACATTCCGTTCCAGCACGCCAGCCCCGACGTGCTCAGGCAGATGAAGCGCCCGGCCGCACAGGACAAGACGCTCGACCGGATCAAGCGCTGGCGTGAAATCTGCCCCGACCTGGCGCTGCGCTCGACCTTCATCGTCGGCTTTCCCGGTGAGACCGAGCGCGACTTCGAATTCCTGCTCGACTGGCTCGATGAAGCTGAAATCGATCGCGTCGGCGCGTTCAAATACGAGCCGGTCGCCGGTGCGCCGTCGAACGCGCTGGAGGATCAGATCGCGGACGAGGTCAAGCAGGAGCGCTGGAACAGACTGATGGCGCGGCAGCAGGCGATCTCAGCGCGGCGGCTGAAGCGCAAGGTCGGCACCCGTCAGCAGGTGATCATCGACGAGATCGGCCCGACCGTCGCCAAGGGCCGCTCCAAGGCCGACGCGCCGGAGATCGACGGCGCCGTCTATCTGTCGAGCCGTCGCCCCTTGCGCATCGGCGAAATCGTCACCGCCAAGATCGACCGCGCCGACGCGTATGATCTGCACGGCACGGTGGCGGGGTTCTGAGCAGCAACAGCGACTACACACACGCAGGTCATCGCCCGGCTTGTCCGGGCGACCCAGTATTCCAGAGAGCTGATTGCTTTACACCAGCGTTCCGGAACACTGGGCCCTCCGCTTTCGCGGAGGGTGGCGGCTCGTATGGGTGACGTTGTGCGACCTTACGGCTTCAGAATCGAAGCACCGGTCGTCGTCCGCCCTTCCAGATCGATATGCGCCTTCGCGGCGTCCTTCAGCGCGTAGGCGTGGTTGATCGGGACGTGCAGCTTGCCCTCGATCACCGCTGAAAACAGCGTGTCGGCGCCTTCGATCAGTTCCTTGCGGGTGCCGATATAGTCGTTCAGCTTCGGCCGCGTCGCAAACAGCGAACCGTGATTGTTGAGTTCTGCGAGCGGGAACGACGGCACCGGCCCGGAGGCGTTGCCGAACGACACGAACAGGCCGCGTGGCTTGATGCATTTCAGCGAGCCCGGGAACGTCGCCTTGCCGACGCCGTCATAGACCACGTCGCACAGTTCGTTGCGGCTGATCTGCTTGACCCGCGTCACCCAATCCTCCTCGTTGTAGAGGATGACGTGATCGCAGCCGTTGGCGAGTGCGAGGTCGGCCTTGGCCTTGGAGCCGACGGTGCCGATGACGTGTGCGCCGAGCGCCCGCGCCCATTGGCAGGCGAGCAGCCCGATGCCGCCGGCGGCGGCGTGGATCAAGACGCGATGGCCGGGCTCGACCTTGAAGGTCTTGTGCAGCAGGTACCACACCGTCAGGCCCTTGAGCATCAGCACGGCGCCCTGCTCGTAGGTGATGTGGTCTGGCAGCTTTACCAGCTTGGCGGCTTCGATGTTGCGCTGCGTGGCGTAGCCGCCGAGATTCGCGTAGTACGCGACCCGGTCGCCGGGATGGAAGTTGGTGACGTGCGGGCCGACCGCGACCACCTCGCCGGCCGCTTCGTTGCCGATCACGAACGGCAGCGACGGCGCTTTGTAGAGGCCGGTGCGGAAATACACGTCGATGAAGTTCAGGCCGACGGCGTGCTGGCGAATCCGGACCTCGCCTTCGCCCGGCGGCGGCAGCTCGACGTCCTCGTAGACCAGGACCTCCGGTCCGCCCACCTGATGTACACGCACCGCCTTCGTCATCGTCGTCCCCTCGGATCTCATGTGAGCTTCACCGAAAGCCATCACCCGGGTGTTGTCAACCTGCCGGCAGCGACGGCTTCCGCGGTCAGCGCTGAGGCGCACGCTTGCGCTTGGCGAGCACGTTGAAGAACTCCACCGACGCCGAGAACAGGATGGCGAAGTAGATGTAGCCGCGCGGGATGTGGAACGCGAAACCGTCCGCCACCAGCGCCACGCCGATCAGCACCAGAAACGCCAGCGCCAGCATCTTGGTGGTCGGATGCTCCGCGACGAACCGCGCCACCGGACCCGACGAGATGTACATCACCACCATCGCGATCACCACGGCAGCGACCATGATCTCGATGTCCTGGGCCATCCCGATCGCCGTGATGATCGAATCGATCGAAAACACCAGGTCGACGATGACGACCTGTACGATCACCCAGAAGAACGCCCGGTCGGCGAGACCGGGTTCAGGCGCGTGGTCCCTCGCCTCGACCTCGCTGTGGATCTCGTGGGTGGCCTTGGCGATCAGGAACAGTCCGCCGGCGATCAGGATGATGTCCCGCCAGGAGAACGGCTTGTCGGCGATGCTGAACACCGGCGTGGTGAGACCGATCAGCCAGACCAGCAATGTCAGCAGGATGAGGCGGAAGATCAGGGCCAGGGCAAGGCCGATCTGCCGCGCTCGCGTCGCGCGCGGCTCGGGGATGCGCGACACCAGAACCGACAGGAAGATCACATTGTCGATCCCGAGCACGATTTCGAGTGCCGTCAGGGTCAGCAGCGCGGCCCAGGCTTCAGGACTGGAGAGCAGTTCGATCATCGGGGGTCTCGTCGGAGCAAGCGGAACACGGTGTCGGCGCAGCCGACATACAGCGCGATCGCGCACAGAGCGATCGTCACCGGGGCAACAACTTCAAAGTCTCGCAGAAGCGTGTAGCCGGCAAGCAGCGCCCACAGCGCGGTCAGCGTCAGGGTCAGCGGGCGCAGCCGTGCCACCCGCACAGGATGCACGACGCGAAACGGCACGAAGGTGAGGACGATCAAGACGGCGATTCCGAGACTGCCGACGATCGCCGGCGGGTGCAGCAGAAACAGATAGAACGCCGCGGCGTTCCACAATGCCGGAAAGCCCCGGAAGTGGTTGTCCTCGGTCTTCATCCGGCGATCGGCGAAGTACATCGCCGAACTGACGACGATGCCGACGCCGAGCACCGGCGCCGCGATCGGCAACAGCAGACCGCTCGCGGTGATGGCATAGGCCGGCACGAACACGTAGGTGAGGAAGTCGACCACCAGATCGAGCACCTCGCCCGACCATTGCGGTTGCAGCCGGGCGATGTCGAGCCGCCGCGCCAGCGGGCCGTCGATCGCGTCGATCAGCAGAGCCAGCCCGAGCCAGGCGAACATCGCCGCCCAATGCTGGCGCACCCCTTCCAGCAGCGCGAGCAGCGCAATCGC
This sequence comes from Rhodopseudomonas sp. WA056, assembly GCF_010906995.1. Taxonomy (NCBI): domain Bacteria; kingdom Pseudomonadati; phylum Pseudomonadota; class Alphaproteobacteria; order Hyphomicrobiales; family Nitrobacteraceae; genus Rhodopseudomonas; species Rhodopseudomonas sp. WA056. Next base: position 48,467 of record NZ_QPFS01000008.1, read on the forward strand.
CGCCCCGGCAGCCGTCAACACGTGCACGCCGAGCGCAGCGGCACGGCGAGAGCGCGATCCGGGAGGCGGCGGAGGATCCTGCGGTGTCATCGAACGTCGTGCATAGCAGGTTGGCGGCCGATCTGCACAATTCCGTTGCGGCGTTCGGTCGCGCAAACGGCCAGAAACGTTAATGTTTCGCGGCGGACTTGAAATCGGCGCAGGCCGGGGCAATTGTCCCGGCATGACCCAGAGCCTGCTCGAGCCCAACAGCTATGATGCCATCGTGGTCGGCGGCGGCCCCGCCGGCCTCACCGCCGCCATCGCGCTCGCCGACAGCGGCGCGATCACCGCTCTGGTGGCCCGGCGAGTCCCGTATGGTGACAACCGCACCACGGCGCTGCTCGGCGATTCGATCGACATCCTGGACCGGCTCGACGTGTGGCGGCGCTGCTCGGGGAAGGCCGCGGCGCTGCGGGCGATGCGGCTGGTCGACGATACCGGGCGGCTGATCCGGGCGCCTGAGATCAAGTTCGCGTCCCAAGAGATCGGCATGGACGCGTTCGGTTACAACATCGAGAACCGCACCCTGCTGATCGCGCTGGAAGAACGCGCGGCCGAATTGTCCAACCTCGAGCGCTTCGACGACGAAGCGGACAGCGTCGTCCCGGGCGACGACGAGGCGGTCGTGCGGCTGCGCGGCGGCATGACGCTGTCGGCGACGCTGGTGGTGGGAGCCGACGGGCGGCAGTCGCAGTGCCGCGAAGCCGCCGGCATCAAGGTGAGCAGCCGGGCGCTGCACCAGTCGGCGCTGACCTTCAACGTCAAGACCACACGCTCGCACGACAATGTCTCGACCGAGTTTCACACCGAGGAAGGCCCGTGCGTGTTCGTGCCGCTGCCCGGCAAGCGCATGAGCATCGTCTGGGTCGCGGCGCCGAAGGAGGCGCAGCGGCTGATGGCGCTGTCCGACGATGAGTTGTCGGCAGCCGCCGAAAAGCAGTCGCAGTCGATCTACGGCAAGATGACCGTCGAGCCCGGCCGCAATCTGTTTCCGCTGGCGATCGAGAAGCCGGCCGCTTACGCGCAGCATCGCATCGCCCTGGTCGGCGAGGCCGCTCACGTGGTGCCGCCGATCGGGGCGCAGGGGCTGAACATGGGGCTGCGCGACGCCGGCGACCTCGCCGACATCGTCCGTGAAGCGATCGAGAGCGGCGCCGATATCGGCTCGGATGCGGTGCTGGCACGCTACGGCCGCAGCCGCGGCCCGGACATCGCCAGCCGCACCGCCGCGATCGACATCGCCAACCGCACCCTGCTCAGCGGCCTGCTGCCGGTGCAGATGCTGCGGGCGGCGGGGATGCACCTGCTCGGCTCGGTCGGCCCGCTGCGCCGGTTCGCGATGCGCGAGGGGCTGTCGCCGTTCTGGCGCTCGATCTGACGCCCCTACCCCGGAAACGGGATCTGCCCGGTCCGGATCAGCCACATCACGGTGGTGAGCGTCACCACCGAGACGAACGTCCCGATCAATACCGCGACCGACGCCGGCTCGACCCAGGTATTGTACTGCCTGGCGATCACGAACACGTTGAGCGCCGGCGGCAGCGCGGCCATCAGCACCGCGGTCGCCGCCCATTCGGGCGAGAACGGTCCGAATGCCAGGATCAGGCCGAACACGATGATCGGGTGCAGCAGCAGCTTGACCGCCACCAGGCTCGGGATCTCCCAGGGAACCCGGCCGAACGGACGCAGCGCCACCGTAACGCCGAGCGTGAACAGCGCCACCGGCGCAGCGGCGTTCTGCAGGAACGCCAGCATCTTATCGAGCGCCACCGGTAACTCGACATGAAACGCCGCGGCCGCGGCTCCGCAATAGGCCGCGACGATCAGCGGGTGCAGTAAAATCTCGCGCAGCACCGCCAGGATGGTCGGTAGCATCGGCCGCTTGTCGGCCGCCGTCAGCGCCATGCCGAGCGGCACGATCGAGAACAGAAAGATCGTGTCGAAGCAGAAGATCAGCGCGGTCGGCGCCGCCGCCTGGGTGCCCAGCACCGACAGCGCCAGGCCCGGCCCCATGTAGCCGATGTTGCCGTAGCCGCCCGACAGCGCCGCCATCGTCGCCTCGCGCATCGACAACTTGCCGATCATCCGCCCGAGCAGGCCGGACAGGAAGAACGCGATCGCCGTGGCCAGCGTCGTCGCCAATATGAACGGCAGGTTGTTGAGCTCCTCGAACGGCGTCTTCGACATGATCCGGAAGAACAGCGCCGGCAGCGAGACGTAGACCAGGAAGAAGTTCATCCAGACCAGGCCCTGCTCCGGCAGCTTCTTGAGACGGCCGCAGGCGAAGCCGACGAAGATCAGGCCGAAATACGGCAGGGCGAGATTGAGAATGTCGATCATGCGCAATGCGGCCGGAGTTGGGAACCGAACGGTATCAGGGAAACCCCGGGCTGGCCGCCGCGGAGCAGACTCGCCGGTTTACCACTAGCGTCCGCCGCCAAGCTGGTCTATCCGACTCCCATGATCAAAACGCGAACCGCCAAGTTTCAGATCGGTCAGATCGTCCGCCACCGGATCTTCTCGTTCCGCGGCGTGGTATTCGACATCGATCCGGAATTCGCCAACACCGAAGAATGGTGGCTGGCGATCCCCGAAGATGTGCGGCCGAGCAAGGACCAGCCGTTCTATCACCTGCTCGCGGAAAACGCGGAGTCGGAATACGTCGCCTATGTGTCGGAGCAGAACCTGCTCCCCGACGATTCCGGCGAGCCGATCCGGCATTCCCAGGTCGCCGAGATCTTCATCAAGGATAAGTCCGGCGGCTACCGGCCGCGCAACCCGTCGCTGAACTAATCGGGCGCGGGTGCCGTCTCGGGCGTCTCGACGATCGCTGGGTTGAAAATACCCGACCAGCACGGATCTCCCGCACGGCGCCTCACGCGAAAGCCTAGCGGCGACCCAGTCGTCCGCGATGGCGATCATCACCGGCTGATATGACAGCCCGGCGGGCGCAGGCGAGTCCTCAGAAAACAGAAAGGGCGCCACCGGGGGCGCCCTTTGCGTTTCGCGATCGTGGTCGCGTGTTACTTAGTGGCTTACTTGGCGGCCGGGTTGGCACCGGCCGGAGCCTGAGCTTCCAGCTTCTTGCGCTGCTCTTCGGCGCGCTTCTGCAGCTCTTCCTGCAGCTTCTTCTGGGTCTCTTCGAACTGCTTCGGATCGGTCGGCGGACCGTCATAGGCCTTGGCGAATTCCGCCAGCGGCAGCGGCAGCGTCAGCGGCGCGCCGTTGGAGTTGATCGCCTGGACGACCAGATTCTGGCCCTTCTTGAGCTGGTTGACCAGTTCCGGCGTCGCTTCGTAGTCCGACATGCAGCCGTTGGCGAAGCAGATCACATAAGGGCTCTGCTGCGGCGCATTGCCGTCGACGATGATGCGGGTACCGTGAACGAGCTGCATACCGAGCGGCAGTGTCACGCGCAGGATCTTCTTCGGCTCGCCTTCCGGCTCGATGATCACCGCCGCGATCACCGGCTGACCGGATTCGATGCGGCCGTCCTTGCCGGTGAAGCACACCTGCTTGGCGTTGGCGTCCTGCCCCTTCAGGCAGAACTTCGTCCAGGGCGCGTAGATCAACTGAACCTGCTGCTGCTCGGCCTGCGCGGGGGCCTGCTGCGCAGGTGCCGGCGCGTTCTTCGGCGCCGCTTTCGGCGCTGCCTTCGGAGCAGCCGGCTGCTGCTGGGCCTGCGCAGCGGGGGCGACGGTCAGCGTGGCGAATGCGGTAGCCGCCAGCAGGGCGAAGACTCGCCCGCGCAGCCCGGCCGACGCGACCAAGTTGCAAGAATTCATTCGGAAAACCCTTTCTGAAACGGTCGCGCACCCCAACCGCGACGCGGGAGCGACATCCGGCCGTCGGCCGCTGTCTCTGTGCCAATTGAGGCGGTTACGTGACGAGCCGGTGGGCATCATCGACTGCCCGCCTTCAATACATTGGCGAACGAAAATATCAATGGCAACAATCCTCCGGGGCCGGTTTCCCTGCGTCGATGTGGTAAAAATTCAAACGTGAGACGCGCCGAATCAGAGCACCACATCGTCCCCGGGATCAAGGCCCTCGCCTGCGCGCTGGCGGTCGGCATCGGGTGCCTCGGCGGCGCAACAATCGCCGGTGCCGAGCCGGCCGGCGCTTCCGCCGCCGGGACCGTCAGCCACGCCATCGCGATGCACGGCAAGCCCGCCCAGCCGGCCGACTTTACGGCGATGCCCTACGTCAATCCGGATGCTCCCAAGGGCGGCCGGATGATCGCCAGCGTGGTTGGAGCGTTCGACAGCCTCAATCCCTTGATCGTCAAAGGCATAGCGGTGCAACAGATGCGCGGCTATGTGATCGAGAGCCTGCTGGCGCGCGGCCATGACGAGCCGTTCACCCTGTACGGCCTGCTCGCACGGTCGGTCGAGACCGACGACATCCGCAGCTATGTGACCTTCCGCATCGATTCCCGTGCCCGGTTCGCGGACGGCAAGCCCGTGACCGCCGAGGACGTCCTGTTCTCGTGGCGGCTGTTGCGCGACAAGGGCCGCCCGAACCTGCGCCTGTACTACGGCAAGGTGGCCCGCGCGGAAGTGCTGGATCCCCTCACCGTCCGGTTCGATTTCGGCGGCGCGCCGGACCGAGAACTACCGCTGATCCTCGGCCTGATGCCGGTGCTGCCGCGCCACGCCGTGGATCCCGACCGATTTGAGGAAACCTCGCTGACGCCACCGCTCGGCTCCGGCCCCTACCGGGTCACCCGGGTCCAGGCGGGCACCAGCGTCACCCTCACCCGCGATCCGAACTACTGGGGCCGGGATCTGCCGATCAACCGGGGTTCGTGGAATTTCGACGAAGTCCGGATCGACTACTTCCGCGAGGCCAATGCACAATTCGAGGCGTTCAAACGCGGCCTGTACGACTTCCGCGTCGAGACCGACCCGCTGCGCTGGCACGAAGGCTACGACTTCCCCGCGGCCCGCCGCGGCGAGGTGAGCCGCCTCGCGATCAAGCCCGGCACCCCGGAGCCGACAGACTGCCTGGTGTTCAACACCCGCCGGCCGGTGTTCGCCGACATCCGGGTTCGCGAGGCGCTGTTGAACCTGTTCGATTTCGAATGGATCAGCCGCAACTACTTCTTCGGCCTGTACTCCCGCGCCGGCGGATTCTTCGGCGGATCGGATCTGTCGGCCTACGGCCGCGCGGCCGAAGACGGCGAGCGCACGCTGCTGCAGCCGTATCTGGCGCGCCTGCGCCCCGATATCGTCGACGGCAGTTACAGGCTGCCGGAGAGCGACGGCTCGGGGCGCGATCGCACCGGGCTGCGCCGTGCGCTCGACCTGCTCGGGCAGGCCGGATACCAACTCGACGGCACCATCCTGCGCAAGCGCGACACCGGCCAGCCGTTGTCGTTCGAACTGCTGGTGACGACGCGCGAACAGGAGCGGATCGCGCTCGCCTTCGCCCGCGACGTCAAGCGCGCCGGCATCACCGTGTCGGTCCGAACGGTCGACGCGGTCCAGTTCGACCAGCGCCGATTGAGCTACGATTTCGATATGATCCCGAACCGCTGGGATCAGTCGCTGTCTCCGGGCAACGAGCAGGCGTTCTACTGGGGCAGCGACGCAGCCGACACGCCCGGCACCCGCAACTATATGGGCGCCAGGGACCAGGCGATCGACGCGATGATCGCGGCGCTGCTGCGCGCGCGCGGACGCACCGATTTCGTCGATGCGGTGCGGGCGCTCGACCGGATGCTGATCTCGGGGTTCTACGTAGTCCCTGTGTACAGCATCCGGGAGCAATGGATCGCGCGGTGGAATCGGATAGAGATGCCGAACACCACGGCTTTGACCGGCTATCTTCCGGAGACGTGGTGGTCTCGGCCATCGCCGCAGCAACCGCAGCAGAGGTGATCCTGTGAGCCAGCCCAACACCTCGCCGACGCTCGACGGACTGTTTCGCCGCACCCTGGCACGGCAGCCGGATGCGGTCGCGCTGATCGATCCGCCCGACAAACAGCGTATCACCGGGCAGCAGCCGATGCGCCTGACCTACGCCGAGGCCGACCGCGCGATCTCCGCGCTGGCGGCGCATTTCGTCACCGCCGGGCTGCCGAGCAATTCGGTGATCGCGGTGCAACTGCCGAACACCGTCGAATTCGTGCTGACAGTGCTGGCGGCGCATCGCGCCGGTCTCGTCGTCGCACTGCTGCCGCAGCTCTGGCGCCATGCCGATCTCACCGCCGCGCTGAACCGTACCGGCGCGCGGGCGATCGTGTCGACGCGCTGGATCGACGGCGTCAGCCACGCCGATCTCGCCATGAACGCCGCTGCCGAGGCGTTCTCGATCCGCCACGTCTGCGGCTTCGGCGACGACCTGCCCGAAGGCATGGCGTCGCTCGACGCCGCGATGGCCGACGACAGCGCGCTGCCGCCGCCGCCCGGGCTGCAGGAGGCCCGCCGCGCCGCGGTGATCTCGTTCGACACAACCAGCGACGGCGTCCGCGCCATCCCGCGCAGCCATCTGCACCTGATCGCCGGCGGACTCGTGGTGTTCCTCGAAAGCGCGATCCCGCAAGGCGCGGTGATGCTGTCGGCGCAGACGCCCGCATCGTTCGCCGGCCTCGCCTCGTCGATGGTGACCTGGCTGCTCAGCGGCGGCACGCTGGCGCTGCACCATCCATTCGACGACGCAGTGCTGGAGCGGCAGATCGTCGAACTGGGGTGTCAGGCGCTGGTGACGCCGGCGCCCCTGGCGCTCCGGCTCGGCGAGGCCGGCCTTGCCGCGCAGGCGCCGTCGCTGCGCAGCGTGGTCGGGCTGTGGCGGTCGCCCGAACAAGTCGGCGCCAGCCCGTCCTGGATCGGCGCGCCGACGAACTTCACCGACATCTATCTGTTCGGCGAAGCCGGCCTGTTCGGCGCCCAGCGTGCGGCGGACGGCACACCGGCGGCGATCATGCCGGGACCGCACACCGCGCCGCGCGGTCATGCCGGCGGCTCGACCGCGGGCGAGGTCTTGATCACGCCGAAGGGCACGCTCGGGCTGCGCGGCCCGATGGTGACGCTCGCGGCCTATGCGCCGCTGCCGCCGCTCAACAGTTCGATCCCGATGGCGCCGCCGCCGGACTTTGTCGATACCGGCTACGCGGCGCGGCTCGACCGCGCCACCGGGGCGGTGTGCATCACCGCACCGCCCGCCGGGGTGATGGCGGTCGGCGGCTATCGCTTCCTGGCGCTCGACCTGCAGGAATGGGCGAAGCGGCTCGGCCAGGGCGCGCTGCTGACGGCGCTGCCGGACCGGCTCAGCGGCTACCGGCTCGCGGGCCGCGCGCAGGACAATTCCAGAGCTCGCGAAGCACTTTCAGAACTCGGCCTAAACCCCTTGATGGTCGAAGCCTTCCGCGATGCACCGAAGCTCGATGAAAACCGCGCATCGACGTTGACGCCGCATTAACAGCGACCGCTTACGGTTTTCCGCCTCGACTGCGGGAGCCGTTCTTGGAATGTCGTACCACGCGCCTATCCTCGTCGTGACCGGCGACGACAGTTCGCCGACCCTTGCTGCGCTGACGGACGCCAAACTGTTTCCGGTGCTCACCTCGTCGTGCTCCGATGCGGCTGACGCGATCGGCCGGCTGCGACCGTCGGCCGTGGTCGTCGATGGTGGCGCGCCCGCCGGCGCGCTCGCGACCCTCGCCCGCCAGGTCGGGCTGCTGCAACCCTATGTACCGTTGATCGCGATCGGGGCGGATGGTCCTCTGCCCGACAATGCGATGCCGTTCAGCGCCGATCCGCGCGAATTGATCCATCTTGCGCCGCGGCTGCGCGCGGCACTGCGAGTACGGACGCTGCACGCCACCGCGATGCGGCGCCTGACCGATCCGGGCGGCCTCACCGAGCTGGCCGACAACGACCCGTTGCAGGACGCCACCGTGCTGCTGATCGGTCGCGGCGCGGCCTATCCGGCGCTGTCGGTCGCGCTCGGCGAACGCGTCGGGGTGGTCGGCGCATTGTCGATCGAGGCCGCCGCCAAGCATCTCAACGCCCGCGACCTCGACGGCATCGTGCTGGCCGAAGGTTTCAGCCCGCGCGTGGTCGATGCGTTTCTCACCGTACTGTCGGAGGATACCCGGTTTCGGCACCTGCCGATCGTAGTCGGCGTCGCGGCCCCGCAGCCGGAAGTCGAGCTGCCATACCTTGAATTCGTCGACGGCAACCCGTCGCAAATCGTCGGTGCCGCGCTGCCGCTGGTGCGCCAGCACGCCTTCGAAGCCCGCCTCACCCGCACCCTCGCCTCGCTCGACGCGGGCGGGCTGCTCGATCCCCGCACTGGCTTGCTGACCGAGACTGCATTCGAGCGCGATTTTGCGACCGCCGTGTATCAGGCCCAGACCCGCGGCGAAGGCCTGTCGGTCGCGCGCTTCGTCCTGCACCGCGCCGATCGCCGCGCGGTCCACGACGCCGCCCGCATCGTCAGCCGGCTGATGCGCAAGATGGATTTCGGCACGCTGCAGACCGACGGCACCCTGCTGGTGGTGTTCGCCGCAACCGACCTGCGCAACGCCCAGGCGATCGCACGGCGGCTCAGCAGCGTGATCAAGCAGACCGCCCACAGCGCCCGGCGCGAGGCGCGGATCGATCCGGACGTCAGCGTCGCGACCCTGATGCCGGACGAATCGGCCCGCGCCATCCTGACCCGCGTCGTCCAACAGGACCGCCGCCGCGCGGCGTCGTGAGCGAGCAGCAGACCAAAACGAACCGAGTGTGACAACCTCCAGACGGAAGCGGCAATACGGGCTAGCACTGGATTGTTGCAGTGCCGAACCGAGGTCTTACTGCCCCCGGCAAAATGGATCGACTTACTATGACCCAGCTTTCACGCGTAGAGCGATAATCTGTAACATGAGCAAAACTGCGCGACGTCGGGCTGGAGACGAGATCGGCAATTGGACTCTGAAAGAGCAGATTGGAAGCGGCGGAAATGGCGACGTTTGGCGCGTCTCTCGCGCAGGGGAACCGGATCGCGCTCTCAAATTATTGAGAAACGTCCGCCAAACTACTCTCGACCGGTTCACCGCAGAGATAACCGCGCTCAAGATGGCGGGGGACATTCCCGGCATAATTCCACTGCTTGAACACGAATTACCACGTGATCCTAACAAAGGGCCGCGCTGGTTCGTAATGCCATTAGCTGCGCCATCAGTCACAATTAATCGAGATCGAAAGGCGGACCAGATCGTCGAGTCCTTTATCCCCTTAGCCCAAACGCTTGCTCTTCTCCACAATCGCGGAATTTATCACCGCGACATCAAGCCCGCCAACCTTCTTGTCTTGAACGAACGACTGTGTCTGTCGGATTTTGGCCTCGTAAAGTATCCGGCGCGAAAGGACATCACGCAAGAGCGCAGCGATGTCGGCCCAAAATACACGATGGCCCCTGAGATGCGTCGCTATGCGTCGAAAGCTCTGGGTGGCCCTGCAGACGTATATTCCTTCGCCAAGACCCTGTGGGTCGCGTTAACGGGGCAATCTCGCGGGTTTGACGGGCAGTACTCGCCAATTGGTATGCTCGCGCTTAGCCAGTATCATCGCGACATCTTCAGCACACCACTGGACAGACTACTCGCCGATTGCACGGACAACGATCCGACCAATCGACCGCCTATGTCCAGCGTCGTGTCGCGCCTGGCCGAATGGATTGAGATCGAAAAGAACTTCCACCGCAGAAATCTGCGAGAATGGGTTGAGGTTCAGAACCAGCTCTTTCCATATGGTTCACCGAATCGAGCAAGCTGGTTTGGAGTTGAAGAAATATGCGCGGTGCTTCGGCTTGCGTCTCGTACGGCATCCTTGAATCACCTGTTCTTTCCAGATGGAGGGGGATTCACAGTGACGGGAATTTCGCTCGCGGCCGAAAACGGCTTTATCAAACTTAGCGCTGGCACTCCCACTATTCTGAAGCCAAAGAAATTAACCTTCGAGTCGTTCGGCAAGGGTTCACGCTGGAACTACTTTCGGCTCGAGGCCCAGGACGTTGCTACGTCCGGCACCGAGCGAGGTTACCTTTCAGTCAGAGGGTACCATGAAGTACTCTGTGAAATTCGGCCCGGAGAGTACGTAACACCAAGGGCATGGGACGATGGTGAGTTCGACGGCGAGCCCCTTCCACCCAGCGCAACACCTGTGACGCGCTACCTTAAGGGCTCGTTCGTAATTTTTAGTACGCGATCACCGTACAATTTGGCTCCGGAAACATATGATGCTCGGCACGAGAAAGTAAATGAGGAGCAGTTTCGAGCTTATATTCAACGGCATGCGGAAAGAACGCTTGATTTGGACATCGAGTAATCGCGGCATTTGGTATTCTGACGTCGCTTACTGCAGATATGGTCGGTGCTGGAGCTTCCAGTCGAATGCCGATCTTCGAAAGAGTCCTCCAGCCTTCTCACCGCAGCCGTAGAAGCAACCCACCTCGGAATCCCGGGCGGCTGGATTGCTTCGTCGCTTCGTACCTCGCAATGACGGCGGCGAAAGATCACGCCGCCTTGCGGTTCTCGGCGAGGTCGGCGAGCTGCTTGAGGATATCGGTCGTCCCCATCAATCGCTCTTCCGGCGTCTCCCAGACCTGGAAGAACACCACCTTCATGTCCGGCCGCACCTTGGCGGCGTCGCCGTGGCGCTTGATGAAGAACACCAGCTTGTCCGGTTGCGCGAAGGCGTTGTCGCGGAAGCTGATGACCACACCCTTCGGACCGGCGTCGACCTTCTCGACATTGGCGCGCCGGCAATACGCCTTGATCGCCGCGATCTTGAACAGGTATCGCACCTCGTCGGGCAGCGGCCCGAAACGGTCGCGCAGCTCGGCGGCGAAGTTCTCGATCTCCTCGTCGGTATCGAGATCGGCGAGCCGGCGATACAGCGACAGCCGCACCGCAAGATCGGCGACGAAGTCCTCCGGGATCAGCACCGGCATTCCAATGGTGATCTGCGGCGACCAGCGGTCCGCGACCGGCTCGTCGACAATGCCGGCCTTGAGGTTGGTGATCGCCTCCTCCAGCATCTGCTGATACAGCTCGAAGCCGACTTCCTTGATGTGGCCGGACTGCTCCTCGCCGAGCAGATTGCCGGCGCCGCGGATGTCGAGGTCGTGCGATGCTAGCTGGAAGCCGGCGCCGAGGGTTTCCAGCGATTGCAGCACCTTCAGCCGGCGCTCCGCCTGCGCGGTGATGTTGTGCTGCGGCAGCGTGAACAGCGCATAGGCGCGCAGCTTGGACCGGCCGACGCGGCCGCGGAGCTGATACAATTGCGCCAGGCCGAACATGTCGGCGCGATGCACGATCAGTGTATTGGCGTTCGGAATATCGAGACCGGATTCGACAATCGTGGTCGACAAGAGGATGTCGAACTTGCCGTCGTAGAACGCCGACATGATGTCCTCGATCACCGCCGGCGGCATCTGGCCGTGGGCGACTGCGACCTTCATCTCCGGCACGTGCTTGTCGAGGAAGTCCTTCACCTCGGCGAGATCGTCGATCCGCGGCACGACGTAGAACGCCTGGCCGCCGCGATAGCGCTCGCGCAGCAGCGCCTCGCGGATCATCAAGGGATCGTGCGGCGCCACGAAGGTCCGCACCGCGAGCCGGTCGACCGGCGGCGACGCGATGATCGACAGATCGCGCACCCCGGTCATGGCGAGCTGCAGCGTGCGCGGGATCGGCGTCGCGCTCAGCGTCAGCACGTGCACCTCGGCGCGGAGCTGCTTCAGCTTCTCCTTGTGGGTGACGCCGAAATGCTGCTCCTCGTCGACGATGACGAGGCCGAGATCCTTGAACTTGATCGACTTGCCGAGTAGCGCGTGGGTGCCGACCACGATGTCGAGCGTGCCGTCGGCGATGCCCTTCTTGACTTGGGTCAGCTCCTTGGCGCTGACCAGCCGCGACGCCTGGCCGACATGCACCGGGAAGCCACGGAAGCGTTCAGTGAAGGTCTTGGCGTGCTGCCGCGCCAGCAGCGTGGTCGGGACCACGACCGCGACCTGCTTGCCGTCGAGCGCCACGGCGAACGCCGCGCGCAGCGCCACTTCGGTCTTGCCGAAACCGACGTCGCCGCAGACCAGGCGGTCCATCGGCGTGCCCTTCTCCAGATCGCCGAGCGCCGCGTTGATCGCCGCGAGCTGATCCTCGGTTTCGTCGTAGGGGAAGCGCGCACAGAACTCGTCATAGAGCTGCGGCTGGATCGGCAGCTTCGGCGCCTCGCGCAAGTGCCGTTCGGCCGCGACCTTGATCAGTTCTCCGGCGATCTGCCGGATGCGGTTCTTCAGCTTGGCCTTGCGCGCCTGCCAGCCCGAGCCGCCGAGCTTGTCGAGCTCGACCGTGGTGCCGTCGGAGCCGTAGCGCGACAGCAATTCGATGTTCTCGACCGGCAGAAACAGCTTGGTTTCGTTGGCGTAGTGCAACTCGACACAGTCGTGCGGCGCGCCGCCGACCTGGAGCGTCTGCAGGCCGACGAAGCGGCCGATACCGTGCTCGACGTGCACGACGATATCGCCGGTCGACAGGCTGGTGACTTCGGAGATGAAGTTGTCGAGCTTCTTGCTGGCCTTGCGCTGGCGCACCAGACGGTCGCCGAGCACGTCCTGCTCGGTGATCACTGCAAAGGCGTCGGTCTCGAAGCCGGACTCCAGCCCGACCACCGCCAGCATGGTTTCGTTGCGCGGCGTCGCCTGCACGGTACGCCAGGAATTGACGCTGGTGAGCGCGACCAGCTTGTGGTCCTTCAGCATGCTCGCCATGCGGTCGCGCGAGCCCTCGCTCCACAGCGCGATCACGACCTTCTTGCGCACCGCCTGCAGCGCATAGACGTGCGCCACAAGCTGCTCGAACACGTTGACGTTGGCGTCCGCGCGCTCCGGCGCGAAGTTGCGGCCGGCACGGGCACCGGCATCGATCACGTCGCTGGTGTCATCCGGCAGCGCGAACGGCGTCAGCCGCGCCAGGGCAACGCCTTCGAGCCGCGCGGTCCATTCGCTGTCGGTGAGATAGAGTTGATCCGGCGGCAGCGGCTTGTAGATCGCGCCGGAGCCGGGCTGGTCCATCGCTTCGCGGCGGGCGTCGTAATAGTCGGCGATCTGCTTGAAGCGTTCGCGCGCGGCGTCCTCGCTCTGCGGCTCGATCGCGACCGGCGTTGCCTTCAGGTAATCGAACAGCGTGTCCATCCGCTCCTGGAACAGCGGCAGCCAGTGCTCCATGCCGGGATGGCGGCGACCTTCGCTGACCGCGGCGTAGAGCTGATCGTCCGGGTGCGGCGCGCCGAAGGTGGCGACATAGCCCATCCGGAACCGGCGGATGGTTTCGGTGACGAGCTGGAATTCCGACACCGGCACCAGGTCCAGGCCGCGCATGGTGTGCAGCGTGCGCTGGGTCTCGGCATCGAAGGTGCGGATCGATTCGAGCTGGTCGCCGAAGAAGTCGAACCGCACCGGCTGGTCGAGGCCGGCAGGAAACAGATCGAGAATGCCGCCGCGCACCGCGTATTCGCCGGCTTCGCGCACCGTGGAGGCGCGGCTGTAGCCGTTGTGTTCGAGCCACGCGACGATCGAATCCATCGGCACGACGTTGCCGGGCGCCACCGACAGCGCCTGCGCGGCGATGATCTCGCGCACCGGCACCCGCTGCACAGCGGCATTGACCGTGGTCAGCACGATCAGCGGCTTGTCGCTGCCGGTCAACCGCGACAGCTTCGCCAGCGTGGTGACGCGCTGCGCCAGAATGCCGGCGTGCGGCGAAACGCGGTCATAAGGCTGGCAGTCCCAGGCCGGAAACTGCAGCACCTCGAGATCGGGCGCGAAGAACTCCAGGCTGCGCGCGAGCTGCTGCATCCGCGGGCCGTCGCGGCAGATAACCGTCAGGCTGACAGCGGGCGCCTTCGGCTTGGCCGCGACCGCGCGGGCCAGATCGGCGACGATCAGTCCCTCGGCGCCCTCGGCGACGTTGGCGAAGGTCAGCGCCTTGCCGGGGGCAAGCTGTTCCGCCGGCGACCTGCTCGGAGTCTTCATACGGCGCCGTCCTGATGGCCGTAGGTCTTGATCCGTTCGAACAGGCCGCCCTTGAACTCGGCGGGCAGCGTGTCGCCGCCGGCGACCGCGGCGTAGAGATCGTGGTCGTTGACCTCGATCAGCCGCTCCAGCTCGTCCAGCTCGGCCTCCGACAAGGTGCCGATCTCGGCGTCGGCGAACTGGCCGAGAATCAGATCCATCTCGCGTGTGCCGCGATGCCAGCAGCGGAACAGAAGCCGCTTGCGGCGGTCGTCGAGCCCGCCGCTCGACCGTGTCGTGCCCGTCATGTCGAAATCCACCTCAACGCCAAAAGCCCGGACGTGCCGGGCGAGGCTGGTATAGCCGTCACAATCGCCGCTGTCAGCCCGCACGGACGCATTGCAATCGGCGGCAAATGCAGCCAACCCTGCGCACAACCGCCCATCCCACCCGCCTTGGTTCGATGCGCCCTGCTCTGCTCAATCCGCTGTTCGCCCCGGTCACCAGCCTCACCGGCGTCGGACCGAAACAGGACAAGCTGTTCCGCTATCTGCTGGATCGCGACGACACCCCGCGGCTGGCCGACCTGCTGCTGCATCTGCCGACCAGCGTGATCGACCGGCGCGCCAGGCCGAAGATTCGCGACGCGGTGCCGGGCACGGTGGTGACGCTGGAGGTCACGGTCGATCGCCACCGCGCGCCGCCGCCGGGCCGCTCCCGCGCGCCGTATCTGGTCTATGCCAGCGACGACACCGGCGACGTGGTGTTGACGTTCTTCCGCGCCAAGCCGGACTATGTGCAGAAGCTGCTGCCGGTCGGCGCCAAGCGCTACGTCTCCGGCACCGGCCAGCTCTACGACGGCACGCTGCAGATCGTGCATCCCGACCGCGTCGTCGACGAGGAAGCCTTCGCCAAGCTGCCGCAGATCGATCCGGTCTATCCGCTGACCGAGGGACTGGCGATCGGCGCGCTGCGCCGCGCGGTAGCGCAGGCACTGACCAGGCTGCCGGCGCTGCCGGAATGGATCAGCCCCGAGGTGCTGCGGCGCTGCCGGTTTCCCTCGTTCGCCGATGCGCTGAAGCACGTCCACATCCCGGATCAGCCGACCGACATTCTGCCGGACGGGCCGTATTGGTCGCGGCTCGCCTATGACGAACTGCTCGCCGGACAGCTCGCTCTGGCGCTGGTGCGGGCGCAGCTTCGCCGCCCTGCCGGCAGCCGCAACGCCGGCGACGGACGGCTGCGGCACAAGATCATCGACGCGCTGCCCTATGCGCTGACCAATTCGCAGCAGCAGGCCGCCGCAGCGATCGCCGAGGATCTGCTCCAGCCGGTGCGGATGCTGCGGCTGCTGCAGGGCGACGTCGGCAGCGGCAAGACCGTGGTGGCGCTGCTTGCCGCCGCGGCCGTCGCCGAGGCCGGCAAGCAGGCGGCGCTGATGGCGCCGACCGAAATCCTCGCCCGTCAGCACATCAAGACCATCGCGCCGCTCGCCGAACGCGCCGGCATGCAGGTCGCGATCCTGACCGGCCGCGAGAAAGGCAAGGAGCGCCGCGAGATTCTGGCGCGGCTCGAAAGCGGCGAGATCGATTTCCTGGTCGGCACCCACGCGCTGATCCAGGACGACGTGATCTACAAATCGCTGGCGCTCGCGGTGGTCGACGAACAGCACCGTTTCGGCGTGCGCGAACGGCTGGCGCTGACCAGCAAGGGCGCCGACGTCGACGTGCTGGTGCTCAGCGCAACACCGATTCCGCGCACGCTGGTGCTGACTTACTTCGGCGACATGGACGTCTCGGAACTGCGCGAGAAGCCTGCCGGCCGCCAGCCGATCGACACCCGCACGCTGTCCGACACGCGTCTGCCGGAAGTGATCGACGGCATCGGCCGCGCGATCGCCGCGGGAAAACGGGTGTATTGGATCTGCCCGCTGGTCGAGGAATCCGAGAACGTCAAACTCACCGACGCCGAACAACGCTTCGAGTCGCTCAGGCAACGCTTCGGCGACCATCAGGTCGGCCTGGTGCACGGCCGGATGCGCGGCAGCGACAAGGACCACGTCATGGGCCAGTTCGCGCGCGGCGAGATCAGCGTGCTGGTCGCCACCACGGTGGTCGAAGTCGGCGTCGACGTGCCCGAAGCCACCGTCATGGTGATCGAAAACGCCGAACGGTTCGGCCTCGCGCAACTGCATCAGCTGCGCGGCCGGGTCGGCCGCGGAGCTGAGGCCTCGACGTGCCTGCTGCTGTATCGCGAGCCGCTGGGTGAGCTTTCGGGGGCACGGCTGCGTGTGATCCGCGACACCACCGACGGTTTCCGGATCGCAGAGGAAGACCTGAAGCTGCGCGGCGAAGGCGACGTGCTCGGCACACGGCAGAGCGGCCTGCCCGGCTACCGCATCGCGCGCTCCGAGGTGCATGCGCAGCTCATCACCCAGGCGCGAGACGAAGCGCTGCGGATCCTGAAGGACAATCCCAAGCTCGAAGGCCCGTCCGGCGAAGCGCTACGCTGCCTGCTGTATCTCTACGAACGCGACGAAGCCATTCCGCTGCTGGGAGCTGGTTAGTTACCGAGCATCATTCCGGGGCGCGAGCGCAGCTCGCGAACCCGGAATCCCGAAGTTGGTGGAACGTAGTCGCACGCAGAACATCTCTAGATTCCGGGTTCGCTCACTGCGTGAGCGCCCCGGAATGACGAATGTGGAGATGAAGTCTAACTAGTCGACCTTGTCGGACGCCTTCTCGGGCGGCTTGACCCGCCGACGCGAGAACGCCGATTCCGGCTCGTCCGGATCGCGGGCCTTCTTGGCGGCCAGTGCGGTCGCGGCCAGCGCCGCGATCTTCTTCTGCGGATCGGAGCCCGGCTGCACCACACCGGCAGACATGATCAGCGTCGCCGCCTCTTCCGCGCTCATGTCGACCGGGATCACCTTGCTCTTCGGCACGTAGAAGAAGAAGCCGGTGGTCGGGTTCGGCGCGCACGGCAGGAACACCGAAATGTGCTCGTCCTTGTTCGGGATCTTGCCGGCGACCTCCTGGTTGGGCGGCAGCGAGATCAGCACGATCGACCACATCCCGGGCGACGGGAATTCGACCAGTCCGACCTTGCGCAGGCTGTTGCCGCTGCCGGAGAACAGCGTCTCGAACACCTGCTTCAAGCCGCGATAGATCGCGCGCACTACCGGCATCTGGCCAAGCAGCCGCTCGCCGAGGTCGACCAGGGTGCGGCCGATCAGATTGGCGGTCAGGAAGCCGAGCAGCGTCAGCGCGACGAAGGCGATCACCAGACCCGATCCGGGCAGCGCAAACGGCAGATAGGTTTCGGGGCGATAGTCCGGCGGAATCAGCGGCCGAACGAAGCCGTCGACCCAGTTCACGAACCACCAGGTCAGGTAGAAGGTGATCAGCACCGGCCCGGCCACGATCAGGCCGGTCAGGAAATAGTTCCGGACCCGGGCCATCACGCCGCGCGGCGGGTCCTGCGGGGTCTCACCGGGCGGGGGCGACAGCTTGTCGTTCATCAGGAGTCCAGGTCGGTGCTACGGGCGTCGCGGCCAGCGGCCCGACGCAACTTTCAATGTAACAGAGCTCCGATGGAGTGTGCGATCGAAACGACCCGGCCAGTGTCGATCGCGGCACGTCGGCGCCCTGCCTCGGAGCCAGATATAGGGGGTCGGCGGCCGGGCAACAACCGGCCGGTGTGGACAGACAGCCTCAACACGGCGAATTGCCTATTCGACCGTCACCGATTTTGCCAGATTGCGCGGCTGGTCGACGTCGGTCCCCATCACCACGGCGGTATGGTAGGCGAGCAGTTGCACCGGAATGGCATAGACCATCGGGGTGAAGGCTGCGGCCATGTCGGGCATCACGATCGTCACCACCGATTCGACGGTGGCCTCTTCGGCGCCCTTGGCGTCGGTCATCAGGATGATCCGGCCGCCGCGCGCGGCGACCTCCTGCATGTTCGAGACGGTCTTTTCGAAGACCCGGTCGTAAGGCGCGATCACGACCACCGGCATTTTCTCGTCGATCAGCGCGATCGGACCGTGCTTGAGTTCGCCGGCGGCGTAACCTTCGGCATGAATGTAGGAGATTTCCTTCAGCTTCAGCGCCCCCTCGAGCGCGAGCGGATAGGACGTGCCGCGGCCGAGATACAGCACGTCCTGCGCCTTGGCGATGTCGCGGGCCAGCCGCTCGATCTGCGGCTCGTGCGTCAGCGCGGCCGCCATCAGCCGGGGAAGCTCGATCAGACCATGCACCAGCTTGGCCTCGTCGGCATCGCTCAAGGTGCCGCGGGCACGGCCCGCCGCAATCGCGAGAGCCGCCAGCGCCGTGAGCTGGCAAGTGAACGCCTTGGTCGAGGCGACGCCGATCTCAGGGCCGGCCAGGGTCGGCATCACCACCTCGCTTTCGCGCGCGATGGTCGAGGTCGGGACGTTGACGACCGACAGCGTGTGCAGCCCCTGCTCCTTGGCGTAGCGCAGCGCCGCCAGCGTATCGGCGGTCTCGCCCGACTGCGAGATGAAGATCGCCAGATCGCCGCCATGCAAAGGCGCCTCGCGGTAGCGGAATTCGGAGGCGATATCGATCTCGACCGGCAAGCGCGCAAAGCGCTCGAACCAATATTTCGCGACGTAGCCGGCGTAGTTCGCGGTGCCGCAGGCGGTGATCGACAGATGCCGGATGTCTTTGAAATCAAACGGCAGCTTCATCGGCAACGCGATCCGCTCGCTCGCCATATCGAGGTAGCGCGCCAGCGTATGGCCGACGACCTCCGGCTGCTCGTGGATCTCCTTGGCCATGAAATGACGATAATTGGCCTTGTCGACGACGAAGGAAGAAGCGCCCGACTTCATCACCTCGCGCTGAACGACATCGCCCTTGGCATTGCGGACTTCGGCGCCTTTGCGGGTCAGCACCACCCAGTCACCGTCGTCGAGGTAGCTGATGTCGTCGGTCAGCGGCGCCAGCGCGATCGCATCCGAGCCGAGATACATCTCGCCGTCGCCATAGCCGATCGCCAACGGAGAGCCCTTGCGGGCGCCGATCATCAGATCATCGTGCCCCTTGAACACGAATGCCAGCGCGAACGCGCCGCGCAGCCGCGGCAGCGCCGCCTTCACAGCATCCGCTGGCGACAGCCCCTCCGATATGAAGGAATTGACCAGATGCGCCACCACCTCGGTGTCGGTCTCGCTGGCGAACACCGCGCCGCCGCGCTCGAGCTCGTCACGCAGTTCGCGGAAATTCTCGATGATGCCGTTGTGCACGACCGCAACTCCGGCGGCCGCATGCGGATGGGCGTTGATCTCGTTCGGCTTGCCGTGGGTCGCCCAGCGGGTGTGGCCGATACCGACGTGGCCGGCGAGCGGATGCTTCTTCAACACCGCTTCGAGATTCTTCAACTTGCCTTCGGCACGGCGCCGGACCAGCTCGCCGCCTTCCAGCGTCGCAACACCGGCGGAATCATAGCCGCGATATTCGAGCCGCTTCAGCGAATCGACCAGTTGCTCGGCGACCGGTCCACGTCCCAGAATTCCAATGATGCCGCACATGCGGTTGAATGATCCCCAGTTCGCCGGACGACCTGCCGACGCTCCCGACTTCTAGCGGCTTCTGTGAAAGCCTTGGTAGTCAACAATTATTGCGATTTGACACAAGGTTAAGCCAAACCGCCGGCATCAATGCGCCTTCGGCTTGCGATGGCGAGACTTGGCATCCCGGAAACGCTTGGCCCAGCCGTCCTTGAGCCGCTGATCGTTGCGCTCGACCGCCAGCGCGTCATCCGGCACGTCCTTGGTGATCACCGAGCCGGAGCCGACATAGGCGCCGGCGCCGATCTTGACCGGCGCCACCAGCGACGAATTCGAGCCGATGAAAGCGCCCGCCCCGATCTCGGTCTTGTGTTTGTCGAAGCCGTCGTAATTGCAGGTGATGGTGCCGGCGCCGATGTTGGCGGACGCGCCGATGTGGGCGTCACCGATATAGGTCAGATGATTGACCTTGGCGCCGGCGTCGATCTGCGCGGCCTTGGTCTCGACGAAATTGCCGATCTTGGCGCCGTCGCCGAGCGACGTACCCGGACGCAGCCGCGCATAGGGCCCGACCTGCGCCTTGGCGCCGATCCTGGCGTCGGCGAGGTGTGAGAAGGAATGGATCACGGCGCCGTCGCCGATCGACACGCCGGGGCCGATCACCACGAACGGTTCGATCACCACGTCCTTCCCGAACATCGTGTCGGTGGCGAGATAGACGGTCTCGGGCGCAATCAGAGTGACGCCGGCTGCCATCGCCGCCTGGCGCAGCCGGGTCTGCATCACGGTCTCGGCTTCTGCGAGCTGCGCTTTGGTGTTGATGCCGCGAACCTCGTCTTCGCCGGTCTCGATCACGCTGGCGGTCAGGCCGAGGTCGCGAACGATGCCGACCGCATCGGTCAGATAGTATTCGCCCTTGGCGTTGGCATTGCCGATCTTGCCGAGCACGTCGAGCGCGATCTTGCCGTCGATCGCCATCACGCCGGCGTTGCACAGCGTGATGTTCAGCTCGTCCGCACTGGCGTCGGCCTGCTCGCGGATCGCCACCAGCTCGCCGTTTTGAACCACCAGCCGGCCATAGCCGGTCGGATCGGCGGCGCGGAAGCCAAGCACCACCAGCGACGAGCCGCCGCGCAGCGGCTCACGCAGCCGGGCGAACGTCTCGGCCGAGATCAGCGGCGTGTCGCCGAACGCGACCAGCACGTCGTCGGCGCCTTCGGCGAGCGCCTCTCTGGCGGCCAGCACCGCATGCGCGGTGCCCAGCCGCTGCGCCTGAATGAAGGTCGTCGCGTCGGCGCGGACCCGCTTGGCCTCGTCGCCGACCGCCTGATGATCCGGGCCGATCACCACCGCCAGCCGGTCGCGCTCGCCGTGCGGAGCCGCGCTCAGCACATGGGCGAGCAACGAGCGGCCGGCGACCGGATTCAGCACTTTCGGCAGCGACGAGCGCATCCGCGTCCCCTCGCCGGCAGCAAGCACGATCGTCAGGCTGGTTCTGGCAGTCATATCAAAATCCGTATTGTGACGACGCGGCCGTCATAGAGGGTTTTGCGGCGAAGTGGAAACCGCTTTCCCAGCAGCGCAGCCGGCGCCGGGCACCTGAAAAAGGCAATTCCCTGATACTCTCGGCGAACTGATTCGCGTTGCGCGCCCCAAGGCTTTGAGACCATCCGATGGCCAGAAAGACCGACGATCTGGCAGACAGCTTCGCCACCGAGGAACCGGGCGGCTGGCTGACGCGGCTGCTGGCCGACGAGGAAGAGCTGGACACCCGCGACAAGTGGCGGCTCGGCTCGTGGGCGGCCGCCTCGCTCGGCGCGCTGGTGCTCGCCGTGATGGCGGTCCAGAACGTGACGGACCGGCGCCGCGAGCAGTCCGCGGCGGCCGAGGTCGTCCAGCAATCACAATCCATCCAGCGCCTCGCCAAGGAAACCCAGACCGCGAGCACCAGGCTGGCGGCCGCGATAGAAGTGCTGAACAGCGACCGCGACCGGCTGTTCGCCCGGGTCGGCAGTCTCGAGCAGAATCTGGATTCGATCACCGGGTCGATCGCGCGGGTGCGGACCGGCGACGCCAAACCGCACGCGGGCGCAGACAAGCCCGGCAGCGCCGACAAGCCCGCCGACAAGGCGGCAGCGAACCCGCTGCCCGAGATCCCGGCCAAGGAGCCGGCTCCGGCCCCCGCGGTCGCGTCGCTCGACACCAAGCCCTTGGACACCAAGCCGTTGGACACTAAGCCCGTCGACACCAAGTCGGTCGAGCCGAAGTCCGTCGACACCAGGTCGAGCGCCTCTGCGGCGCCGGCCAAGAAGCCGGGTGCGATCGAGCCGCTCCCGGCTGCGGTGGCGCAGGCTTCCGGGACTCTGCCTGCCGGGACTCCGCCTGCTGGGGCTCCGGCGCCTGGGACTCTTGCGGCGGCAACCGTCCAGGCCGCGGCCGTCCCACTGCCGCTCCCCAAGCCGGAGGACACCGCTGCGCCGAGCGCCCCTGCGACCTCATCGGAGATCCGAAAACAGCCTGACGACAAGCCGTTAGCCGAAAAATCTCAGGAACGGCCTCACCTCGAGAAGCGTCGGCTCGAGCCGGCCCCGACGGAAAAGCCGGCGGTGCAGAATGTCGCCGCTGCGATGATCTCGACCACGCCGCTGATGCCGTCGCGTTCGCTTCTGGCGCCGCCCGATCCGGGGGCGGCCAGATTGGTGGGGCCGAAGGCCGCAACCTCCGAGGATACCGCCGACGAGCCCGAGGCAGCGGAGGAGGTTCCGGCTCCTCGCACCGAATTCGGCATCGATCTCGGCGCCGCCAACACCGTCGAGGGGCTGCGCGGGTTGTGGCGGAAGCTGGCCAAGCAGAAGGCGCTGAAAGGTCTGCAGCCGATCATCATGATCAAGGAGAGCGGCAACGCCGCGCAGTTGCGGCTGGTCGCCGGTCCGTTCGCCGATGCGGCGGCGGCCGCCAAGGCCTGCGCCGCGCTCGGCAGCGCCGATCGCGCCTGCGAAGCGTCGGTGTATGACGGCCAGCGGCTGCCGATGATCGCACCCGCCGCGACGCCGCAGCCGGTGCAGCAACGCCCGGTCCGCCGGAATCGCGAGCGCGTTACATTGCAGACCGAACCACCGCCTCCCCC